>JACQQJ010000050.1 GCA_016207035.1 Nitrospinota bacterium
AATAAGACAATAGACTTTAGACTATAGACTTAAGACTGAAATAAAAAAGTCTAATGTCTGATGTCTAATGTCTTTTTTCTTTAGTCTGTGTAAGTCAGTGGCTAATTATTTTTTTTCCTTGCGAATTTGTTCCACCCTCTCCTTTATCTCTTCCTCTTTCCCCTGGCCATCAGGTTCATAGTATATCTTTCCCTTGAGTTCACTTGGGAGGTAGTCCTGTTTTACATAGTGGTCAGGAAACCCATGGGGGTATTTATAATCCTTTCCAAAACCGTATTTTGCAGCATCTCTATAATGGCTATCTTTGAGATGGAGAGGAATGGGGTAACTCTTTCCACCCCTTTCAATATCGTAAAGTGCTCTATCTATGGTCATTATTGCAGAATTACTCTTCGGTGCAGTAGCCACATATATAACCGCCTGTGCCAGCGGTATCCTCGCCTCAGGCCAGCCAAGTTTTTCTGATGCCTCGGCTGCAGAAACTGCGAGGACAAGTGCCATGGGGTCTGCATTTCCCACATCTTCAGAGGCAGTTACCATGAGCCTCCTGGCAATAAATCTCGGGTCTTCGCCACCGGCAATCATTTTTGCAAGATAGTAGATTGCTGCATCAGGGTCTGAACCCCTCATGGACTTCTGAAATGCCGATGCATGGTCATAATGTTCACTCCCCATTTTGTCATAGAGGAGAGATGCCCTCTGCAATATATCCTCCACGATTTTAACATCAATCCTTCTCCTGCCTTCCCTGTCAGGTTCTGATGAGAAGGTTGCAGCCTCCAGTGCGTTTAATGCAAATCTGGCATCGCCATTTGCCTGAATTATTATATTATGGAGGGCATCAGGTTCTATATTCAGGGCATATTCCCCAAGACCTCTTTCCTTATCCCCGATTGCCTTATTGATGATAGATTTAATATCCTCGTATGACAGGTATTCTAACCTGAATATCTGACATCGTGAGCGGAGGGCAGGGATTACCTCAAAGGATGGGTTCTCTGTTGTAGAGCCAATGAGCGTGATGACCCCTTTTTCTACAAAGGGGAGGGCGGCATCCTGCTGTGCCTTATTGAACCTGTGAACCTCATCTATAAAGAGAATTGTTCTTATCTTTTTCGCCTGAAGCTCCCTCTGGGCAATATTTATTATCCTGCGCAGGTCTGCAACACCTGCATTTACAGCACTTATCTCCTCAAACCTTCTCTTCGTAGTATTGGCAATGATCCGTGCCAGTGTTGTCTTTCCAGAACCAGGGGGGCCCCAGAAAATGATTGAGCCTACACTGTCTCGCTCAATCAATTTCCTTAAAGGCTTCCCCTCGCCTATCAGGTGCTGCTGCCCCATGAAATCCTTCAGAAAAGATGGTCTCATTCTATCAGCAAGGGGGGTTATCTTCTTATTATCAGATTCCATGAGCTTTTCAAATAAATCCATACAGAGATTGTGCAATAATTAAGAGATAAAATCAAGAAGGGAAATTATACATCTCATTGACATTAGTCTAAAGGTTTTTTATACTTACCTTGTGTTTAAGTTTAATCACAGATCGACAGGTTCATTTCCCTTTTATAATCTCTGTAATGGGAAGACCTTGAGGTGCAGGGTTCTATAAGATATATGTCACTTGTAATTCAAAAATATGGCGGCACATCTGTAGGTAATCTTGAAAAGATCCGGGATGTTGCAAAAAAAATTGTAAGCGATTGTAATGCAGGAGATCATGTAGTTGTTGTGGTTTCTGCAATGGCTGGGGAGACAGACAGACTGCTTAAGATGGCTCACCAGGTCTCAGATGAACCGAGTCAGAGAGAATTAGATCTACTCCTATCCAGCGGTGAGAGAATAGCTGCGTCTCTGCTGGCAATGGCTATTCAATCTATGGGATACAGGGCAATATCCTTTACCGGCAGGCAGGTTGGAATTGTTACAGATTCAGCCCATTTTCGTGCACGAATAAAGAAGATTACTGCTGAGAGATTGAGAGAAGCAGTGGAGAATGGAATAACTCCAATAGTCGCAGGATTTCAGGGGATCAGTGAAAAGGGTGATGTAACCACCCTCGGCAGGGGAGGGTCAGATATTACTGCTGTTGCATTAACTGCAGCATTGAAGGCTGACAGGTGTATTATTTATAAAGATGATGTAGATGGGGTTTATACTGCTGACCCCTCGGTAGTTCACAATGCCCGCAGATTAAAAAAGATCAGTTACGAAGAGATGCTGGAGATGGCAAGCCTTGGTGCAAAGGTTTTGCAGAGCCGTTCTGTAGAGTTTGCAGCTAAGTTTGGTATTCCTATCCTCGTAAAACCTACTTTTGGGGATGGTGAGGGGACACTTGTTACTGTGGAGGATAAAGAGATGGAAGAGGTATTGGTCTCAGGTGTAATTTCAGATAAAAATCAGGCAAAAATAACTATTATTGGTGTGCCTGACAGACCCGGTATTGCAGCAGAGATATTCGGAAGGATTGCAGAAGAAGGGGTCAATGTGGATATGATTATCCAGAATGTCAGTGAAAGGGGGCTGACGGATATATCTTTTACTGTGCCTAAGTCTGATGCAAAGGCAGGATTTCGGATTACAAAAGATATGGTGGCGAAGATTGGTGCCCAGGATGTTAAACTGGATGAGGATATTACAAAGGTATCTATTGTGGGTGTAGGCATGAGGGGACATTCCGGGGTTGCAGCAAAGATGTTCGCCGCACTTGCCAGAGAGAATATAAATATTATTATGATAAGCACATCAGAGATAAAAATTTCCTGTGTTATTGATTCAAAGTATGCAGAACTGGCAGTCAGGGTTTTGCATGATACCTTTAATCTTGGAAAACGATAAAATTTAAATTAATGAGACTTATAAAAATCTACGATACTACACTGAGGGATGGTAGTCAGGCAGAGGATATCTCTTTCTCCCTTGAGGATAAGATACGGATTGCCCAGAAACTGGATGAGCTTGGCATTCATTATATTGAGGGTGGATGGCCAGGGGCAAATCCAAAGGATACTGAATTTTTTGGTGAAATAAAAAAGTATAAACTGCACCACGCAAAGGTATCAGCCTTTGGAAGCACCAGAAAACCAAAGGTGAAGGTTGATAAGGATGATAATATAATAGCCCTCCTGAATTCAAAGACACCTGTAGTAACCATTGTTGGCAAGTCCTGGAATTTGCATGTGAGGGATGCCCTCCATATCAGCCTTGAGGAGAATCTTGAATTAATCTATGATTCAATCAAGTATTTGAAATCCCATGTTCATGAGGTTATGTTTGATGCAGAACATTTCTTTGATGGATATAAGGGTAATCCCCAGTATGCAATAAAGACTCTCAAGGCAGCAGAGGATGGAGGGGCAGATGTAATTGTCCTCTGCGATACCAATGGAGGGACATTACCAAATGAATTACCTTCTATTTTTGATGATGTAAAAAGTAATATTTCCAGGACACTTGGAATTCACACACATAATGATGCAGAAGTGGCAGTTGCAAATTCAATACTCGCAGTAAATCTGGGTGCGGAGCAGGTTCAGGGGACAATAAACGGGTATGGAGAAAGATGCGGTAATGCAAATCTCTGCTCTATAATTCCAAATCTGAAATTGAAATTAAAGTTAAACTGCATTACAGATGAACAATTGAGAAAATTAAGAGAGGTATCCTATTTTGTAGATGAACTTGCAAATATGAGGCACTGGAATCACAGACCTTATGTAGGCAAGAGCGCCTTTGCCCACAAAGGGGGGATCCATGTAAGTGCTGTAATGAAAAACCCTGAGACCTATGAACATGCAAGACCTGAACTTGTAGGAAATACACAGCGTATCCTTATATCTGAACAGTCTGGAAGAGGTAATGTTTTATGGAAGGCAAAGGAATACGGGATAGATATGGACAGCCAGGATCCTACGATAAGACATGTACTGCACGAGTTAAAAGAACTGGAGAATCAGGGTTTTCAGTTTGAAGGTGCTGAAGGTTCATTTGAGCTCTTAATGAAAGAGGCAAAAGGTATGAGGAGAAAGTTTTTTGATTTAAAGGGTTTCAGGGTAATGGTTGAAAAGAGGCACATTGATGAAGAGCCTATTTCTGAGGCAACAATAAAGATTCAGGTAGGCGATAAACTGGAGATTACAGCAGCAGAAGGAAATGGCCCAGTAAATGCACTTGATAATGCACTGAGAAAGGCACTGGAAAAATTCTACCCTGAATTGAAGGAGGCAAAGCTCATTGATTTTAAGGTCCGCATCCTTGATGAAAGAAAGGGGACTGAGGCAAAGACGAGGGTATTAATCGAATCAGGTGACCATCAGTCCAGATGGGGGACAGTAGGGGTATCAGAGAATATTATTGAGGCAAGCTGGCAGGCACTTGTGGACAGCATTGATTACAAACTGCATAAAGAATAGAGGTAAAGGTAAAGTTTGTTCTTTAATTTTTTTGGAGTTTTTAATGATAAAACAAGTTTGTTTAAATTGTTATACATTTTTGTTAATCTTTTATCAAGTTCATCAATACGGTCTTTAGATATATAGTTTACCCTTAATCCATACTCCAGATGGCTTTGCGTTTCAGTAATTGATCCTTATGCAAAGTAATAAAAGTTTATCTTATCGAGTGTATGATTTCGTCCATATGCTTCAGCGATATTAGCAGAGATACTTAAAGATGACCTGCGAATCTGAGATGTAAACCCATAATCTTCTTTCCGGGGAAGATTCTCTGTCTATTTAAAAATCTCCTCTGAAATATCCATTGCCTCTTGCCAAACAGGCATCTCTTTAAAAGATTTATACAATTTTACCTTTACCTATACCTTTACCTGTTTTCCCCATTGCCATATATCCAGCGCCAAATATACCTGCATCATCACCTAATTTTGCCTTCAATACCTTTACCCCTTCTCCTGTTATACGATATGTCCTTTTTTTAATCTCATCCATGGTAAATTTTATGAAGTAATCCCATGCATCTGCAACACCTCCACCTAAAATAAATAATTCAACATTTAATATATTGACGAGGTCAGCTATCCCTATACCGAGAACCCTCCCCATTTTTTCAAATAACTCCAGTGAAATTTTGTTACCTTTTTTAGCTAACTGATATAATGAATCTGCAGTAATATTTTCAATTTTATATATCTCAGTTTTTGCTTTGAACTCAGAACCCAGAACTCTGAACTCCTCTCTTGCCATTCTTACAATTCCAGTAGCCGATGCATACTGTTCTAAACAGCCCCTGTTACCACAGTTACAGGGATGTCCATCCGGATAGACAGTAATATGTCCTAATTCTCCAGCCATTCCATAGTCACCCCTCCATATATCCCTGTTAAGTATAATCCCTCCACCCACACCAGTCCCGAGGGTAAGCATACAGAAGCTGTTAAAGTCCTTACCTGCCCCAATCCATCCCTCCCCTATTGCAGCTAAATTTGCATCATTATCTATATAAAAAGGTATATCTAAACCCCTTTTTACCCTTTCCCTTACATTGAAATCTATCCAGTCAGGGAGATTAGGGGATTGGGCAACAATACCTTTATCGAAGAAAATTATTCCTGGTAACCCCAGTCCAACTGCTGACAGCGTAAAATCCCTGAGCCCTTGTTTTATGGCATCTATTACCTTTAAAATATTTGCAACAACCCTTTCCCTCCCCTGTGCGACTTCCGTAAATATCTTAACCCTGTTAAGAATCTTTCCTTCCGGTGTAATAGCCGCCGCCCTTATGTTTGTGCCCCCAAGGTCTAATCCTATAACATAATCCCTCATGCCTTTATCAGCTTTGACTCAATCTAATATTAAATTGAGTCCAGAACTTTATAAAATAGTCTATACCAGAGACAAGTCCCATAATCATGGCTATCCAGATGCTCACTGTTCCTAAAAATTGAAAATGTATAAAGAGAATTTTATAATTTAAAATAAGGAGTATAATTGCAGTTATTTCAAAGGCCATCTTATATTTTCCCCACCAGCTCACATCTATCATAATTCCCTGAGACATACCAACAGTCCGCAAACCGCTCACAGCAAATTCACGACCTATTATGACAACGGCAAGCCATGCAGAGACCCTGTCAAGTTCAACTAATGGTATAAGTGCAGCAGTAATTAATATCTTATCTGCAATCGGGTCCAGCAACTTACCGAGGAGAGTGACCTGATTGGTAGTCCTCGCAAGGTATCCATCCAGCCAATCGGTAAATGATGCCAATCCAAATATAAGTGCTGCAAAGAGAGGGTCTATCTTTGATGAAGATATTAAAAACACCAGAAAGAAAGGGATTAAAAATATCCTCACAAGGGTTATCTTATTCGGTAGATTTAGTCTGTACATTGTATAAAAGTATAAAATTAACACAACCTATCCTGCGGCAGCCTTGATGAACAGGTTCCCAAATCCCGCTTTAGCGGGATTTAAAATCACCGATTCATCCTGAAATACTGCGTCTTCGGCAATTTTGCTCCTCACCGTATTGGTCATATACGATTGCCCCTGATTAAAATCATTCAGGGGCAGGCTTGCAAAACTTGTCCCTTCATGTTTTAAGAAGGGATTACCTGCCAGACTTGTCTTTCAGGCGACTTGGCGATTTACCCAAAATCCTAAAT
>JACQQJ010000063.1 GCA_016207035.1 Nitrospinota bacterium
ATGTAATAATTATTCTAAATAAATAAATTGTACAGAAGATTTTGCATTGTCATTAAAAAAATTTATTGACAAAAAATATATATCAGGTAAAATATAAGTAAATAAAACCTCGCTTAAAGCTTAAAGGCAAACCTTAAAAGGCTTCGCACTTAGCTTTCATGAATTTATTTAATATTTCCACATAACTACAAGACACAAGATTTTAAAAGTCATTCAATCAAAATTAATGTCCTCTATGTTTTTGAGTAAAGAAATCATTTAAATTGTATAATTAATAATGGAGTCTCTATGAATATTGCTGAATTGAAGGATAAAACTATATCTGAACTGAATACTGTTGCCAGGGATCTTGGGGTTCAGGGGGCATCAGGCCTGAGAAAACAGGAGCTTATATTTAAGATAATTGAGACACAGACCCAGAAAAATGGATTGATCTTTGGTGAAGGTGTTCTTGAAATACTTCCTGATGGCTTTGGTTTTTTGAGGGCACCGAGCTACAATTATCTGCCTGGTCCTGATGATATTTATGTATCGCCATCCCAGATAAGGAAATTTGATATGAGGACAGGTGATACCATATCCGGACAGGTGAGGCATCCAAAAGAGGGTGAGAGGTATTTTGCCCTCCTCAAGGTTGAGGCAATAAATTTTGAGGACCCTGAGGCTGCAAAAGAAAAGATACTCTTTGATAACCTTACCCCCCTCTATCCAATGGAGAGGATAAGACTTGAGACAACTAACGGTGACCTCTCCCCCCGTGTCCTTGACCTGATAAATCCTATTGGCAAGGGGCAGAGGGGATTAATTGTAGCCCCGCCGAGGACAGGAAAGACCATGCTCCTTCAGTCTATAGCAAACAGTATAACTAACAATCATCCAGAGATAATACTGATTGTGCTGCTTATTGATGAAAGGCCTGAAGAGGTGACCGATATGCAGCGTTCGGTCAGGGGAGAGGTAGTGAGCTCTACCTTTGATGAGCCAGCCCAGAGACATGTTCAGGTGGCAGAGATGGTTATGGAAAAGGCAAAGAGACTTGTTGAACATAAGAAAGATGTGGTCATTCTCCTGGACAGCATCACCCGTCTTGCGAGGGCATATAATACAATTGCACCTCCCAGTGGCAGGGTTCTTTCAGGTGGTATAGATGCAAATGCACTCCAGAGGCCTAAAAGGTTCTTCGGTGCTGCAAGAAATATAGAAGATGGTGGAAGCCTTACGATTATTGCTACAGCCCTTGTAGATACAGGGAGCAGGATGGACGATGTAATTTTTGAGGAATTTAAAGGGACAGGTAATATGGAAGTGCATCTTGACAGGAGATTGGTGGATAAAAGGATATTTCCTGCTATTGATATTCATGCATCAGGGACACGGAAGGAAGAGCTTTTATTATCGAAAGAAGATCTGAACAGGGTCTGGATACTCAGGAAGGTTTTGCAGCCTTTAGGTCCTGTGGAGAGCATGGAATTGCTCCTTGAAAAGATGAGAGAGACAAAGACGAATAAGAAATTTTTAGAGGCAATGAATGCCTGAAAATAAGCAATGAGCAATGAGCAACGAGAAATGGAAAAAAACTCTTTACCCATTGCTCATCGCTCGTTGCTTTATTTTACTGGAGGTCAATATGAAAGAGGGGATTCATCCAAAGTATATAGATGCTACCATAACATGTGCATGTGGTGCGGTTTATAAGACAAGGACAACAGTAGGTGATATGACGGTGGAGATATGTTCAAACTGCCACCCTTTTTTTACCGGGAAACAGAAGCTCATTGATACCGCCGGGAGAGTTGAGAAGTTCCACAGAAAGTATAAAAGGGGAACTAAGGTGGAGACTGAAGTTACTGAAACAACAGCATAATTCCTTTTGTTCATATATAGGAAATTATAAAAAACACTTAATTTGCCCATATTCTCCATTTCCCCTTTCTCCTTATTTTTTTGTGTATTAAGTTTAGAGAGATAGGTGTTGGCAATTTTCTCAAAATGCATGCCTCATTATTCTGAACTGTTTTAGAGATATGTTTGAAAAAATAGAGTCCGTTGCAGAAAGGTATAACGAACTTACAGAATTGATAAGTCAACCTGAGATAATCTCAAGGCAACAGGAGTTTCTGCGACTGGTTAAAGAACATGCAGAGTTGTCTGATATTGTAGAGACTTATCAGAAATATAAAAAGATAGTCAGAGAAATAAACGATAGTACTGCCTTGCTCAGAGAAGATGTGGATAAGGAAATGAAGGAGCTTGCGGAGAGGGAATTATCCGATCTTGAATTTAAAAAGAATAAATTGGTACAGGATTTAAAGTTACTCCTTTTACCAAAAGACTTAAATGACGAAAAGAATATTATCCTTGAGATCAGGGCTGGGACTGGAGGTGAGGAGGCATCTCTCTTTGCTGCTAACCTATTCAAGATGTATTCAGGGTATGCACAGGGGCAGGGATGGAGGATAGAGGTAATGAGCAGTAGTATGACAGGAAAAGGTGGCTTCAAGGAGATAATTGCAATGGTCGAGGGGAAAGGGGTTTACAGTAAGATGAAGTTTGAGAGTGGCATTCACAGGGTTCAGCGGGTTCCGGAGACAGAGGCATCAGGACGAATACATACTTCTGCAGCAACAGTTGCGATACTACCCGAGGCAGAGGAAGTGGATGTGGTGATTGACCCAAAGGACATAAGGGTTGATGTCTTCAGGGCTGGTGGACATGGTGGACAAAGTGTAAATACCACTGATTCAGCGGTGAGGGTTACGCATATACCTACAGGAATTGTTGTTTCAATGCAGGATGAAAAATCTCAGCATAAAAATAAAGAAAAGGCATTTAAGATTTTACGGGCAAGGCTTAAGGATAAACTTGAGAAGGAGCAGATGAGTGAGCGGGCGAGGAATAGAAAAAATCAGGTAGGAAGCGGGGAGAGGAGTGAAAAGATAAGGACATATAATTTTCCACAGAACAGGTTTACAGACCACAGAATAGGACTGACCCTGCACACATTAGATTCGGTTTTAAAAGGAAACTTACAGGAGATAATTGATAAATTAATTGTCGCCCAGCAGACTGAGGCACTTAAATCCGGAGTCACCAACAATGGGTCAGCTCTCGGCCTGAAAAATAAAAATGAAGTATGAAGGTATAATAACTGTTTGACATGTGAAATCAATTAGAGATATTTTGAACTGGTCAACAGAATATCTTGAAGTATGTCATATTGATGATGCACGCCTTGATTCAGAAATACTCCTCACCTATATCTTAAATAAAAACCGTACTTTCCTGTATATAAATTCTGACAGGACCATTCTGCCTGAAGAATTCAAAAGGTTTAAAGAATATGTTGAGCGGAGGGGGAGAAGAGAGCCATTAAGTTATATTACAGGAGAGAAGGAGTTCTGGTCATTAAAATTCAAGGTAACCCGCGATACACTCATTCCGAGACCTGATACAGAAGTTGTTGTGCAGACAGTTCTTAATATAATTTCAAATTTCAAATTTCAAATTTCAAATTCTCTCCATATTCTTGATATAGGAACAGGGTGTGGAAACATAGCGATAAGTATTGCCGTGGAGTGCCCGGAGTCTTATATCTTTGCCCTGGATAAATCCGATGCTATATTATCAGTTGCAAGAGAAAATGCAATAACTCATAATGTGGCAGAAAGAATTTCCTTTATTCAAGGAGATTTATTGGATTTAGAATCTAAAAATTCCAGTTCCCAAATCACGAATATCAAATTATATGATATTATTGTATCAAATCCCCCCTACATTCCATCGGATGATATAGTAGGATTAATGCCGGAGGTTAAGGACTGGGAACCGAGGTCGGCAATTGATGGAGGGAAAGACGGTTTAGAAATAATTCGGAATATAGTAAACTATGCACCCCTATTTTTAAAACCTGCCCCTGCAGGTCTTAAGCAGGGGTCAGGAGGATTTATTGCGATGGAGATAGGGTTTGGCATGGCAAAGGATGTGAGGAGTATTCTTTTAGAAAAAGGTAATTTCTATGATATAAGGTTTGAAAGAGACCTGTCGGGTGTTGAGAGGGTGGTGGTAGCATGGAAAAAATAATCATTGAGGGTGGTAGCAGACTTTATGGTACGGTAAAAATAAGTGGTGCTAAGAATGCTGCCCTCCCTGTCCTTGTAGCATCTATTCTGACAGATAAAGAGAATAGGATACATAATGTCCCTCTTTTGAAGGATGTTGATACCATAAGTCAACTACTGAGGAGGTCTGGAGTCAGGGTGGAGAGGAACGGGGATAGTCAGATAATTGTAGATGCCTCAAAGATAGACGATACTGAAGCCCCGTATGACCTTGTCAGAACAATGAGGGCATCTGTCCTGGTGCTTGGCCCATTATTGGCACGGCTTGGAAAGGCAAGGGTATCTTTACCAGGCGGATGTGCAATTGGTGCCAGACCAATAAATCTGCATTTAAAGGGGTTGGAGGCACTGGGTGCTAAGATAAATCTTGAACATGGCTATGTAGTAGCAGAGGCAAAAAGGCTTAAAGGAAACCGGATATACCTTGATATAGTAACAGTAACAGGGACAGAAAATATTATTATGGCAGGTGTTCTTGCTGAAGGCAGAACGATTATTGAAAATGCAGCAAAGGAACCTGAGGTTATTAATCTTGCGAATATCTTAAACTCTATGGGGGCAAGGATTCGAGGTGCCGGAACAGGTATTATAGAAATAGATGGGGTATCGGAATTAAGGGGTGGAGAGCATACCATAATACCCGATAGAATTGAGACAGGGACATTTATGCTGGCAGCGGCAATCACCGGTGGTTCTATAAAGATAATAGAGTGCGTCCCTGACCATATTGAACCTCTTACCCTAAAACTTGTTGAAGCTGGTATTGTTCTGGAAATAGGAAAGGGGTGGATAAAGGTACAAGGGAATGAGAGGGCAAAATCAGTGGATATTAAAACTGCCCCTTATCCTAATTTTCCTACAGATATGCAGGCACAGTTCATGGCACTTATGTCTCTGTCAGAAGGTATAAGCGTGATAACTGAGACTGTCTTCGAAAATAGATTTATGCATGTAGCAGAACTCAGGAGAATGGGTGCTGATATAAAAGTAGAAGGAAATACGGCAGTTGTAAAGGGTGTTCAGAAATTAAGTGGTGCACCTCTCATGGCTACGGATTTGAGGGCGAGTGCCTCACTCATACTCGCTGGGCTTGCAGCAGAGGGTAAGACAGTGATAGATCGTATTTATCACATAGACAGGGGATATGAGGCAATTGAAGAAAAACTGTTAGGCATTGGTGCAAAGATAAGGAGAATAAAAGGTTAAGAGGCTAAGGGGTTAAAAGGTTAAAAGATTTTATCTGTTTACCTTTTTTTTGTATGGATCAAATAACTATTGCTATACCAAAGGGGAGAAATCTCAGGCCATCGATAGAGCTTTTTCATTCAATAGGATTCGATGCCTCAGCTGCTATAGAAGATACAAGGAGGCTTTTGTTTTATCTGTCAGATGAGAAGGTAAAATTTCTTGTGATACGAGACACAGATATACCTACCTATGTGGAATATGGTGCAGCAGACATAGGTGTCTCTGGCGTTGATATGTTGTTAGAACAGGGGAGAGATTTATATGAACCCATCGATTTAAAATTTGGTTTCTGTCGTATGGTATTGGCTGAGCCAGAAAAACTTAGGTCAGAAGATGACCCATCTCAGTGGACTCATATACGGGTTGCAACCAAGTTTCCCAGAATAACTGAGAATTATTTTAGCCATAAAGGGATACAGGTGGAGATTATAAAATTATATGGTTCTATTGAACTGGCTCCCTTAGTAGGGTTATCTGAGAGGATTGTTGATCTCGTATCAACAGGAAGGACCCTGAAGGAAAATGGGCTTGTAGAGGTAGAAGAGATTATGAAGGTCACAGCAAGGCTTATCGTTAACCGGTCAAGCCTTAAAACAAAATATGAAAGAATTAGTCATATCGTTGAGGGGCTGAGGAGACGGGTGAATGAAAATAGTAAAGATATGGGAAGATGAGTTTGATGACGCCTTCAGGAGAATTGTGAACAGAGGAATGGTAATGAGAGCCGAAGTGGAGACCTCTGTCAGAAATATCATAAATCAGGTCAGGGAAAAAGGGGATGCAGCGGTAATAAAATTTACAAAGAAGTTTGACAACTACCGCCTCTCACAGGAAAATATCATGGTATCAAGGGAGGAGATAGAAAATGCCTATGCGACTGTGGATAAAAAGAGACTTGGGGATTTAAAATTTGCCGCTGAAAGGATAAGGAGATTCCATGAACATCAGATAGAGAAGTCATGGAATTATGAAGAGGATGGTGTCATACTGGGACAGATTGTAAAACCCCTCGAAATAGTAGGGGCATATGCCCCTGGTGGTAAGGCATCATATCCATCCTCTGTATTGATGAATGTCATACCTGCAAAGGTTGCAGGAGTTAAAAAGATTATCTTATGCACACCCTCCTTACAGGGAAGGCTGAATCCATTTATCCTCGCGGCGGCTGATATATCAGGGGTGGATGAGGTATTCTGTATCGGAGGGGCGCAGGCTATAGCTGCTATGGCGTATGGGACAGAGACAATTCCTTGTGTGGATAAGATTGTTGGGCCTGGCAACATATATGTAGCTGAGGCAAAAAGGATGGTATTCGGAGATGTGGATATTGATATGGTGGCAGGGCCAAGTGAGATTCTCATTATAGCTGATAAAAATGCAAGGGCTGATTTTATTGCCTGTGATCTCCTGTCACAGGCAGAGCATGATGAGTCAGCATATCCTCTGCTCATAACAGATTCCTTAGATTTAGCAGAGGATGTGAAAAGGGAGCTTGAGGTACAGAAGAAATCTCTCAATCGATCTGAAATTATAATCAATTGTCTTCAGAGAAACTGCATAGGTTTCATAGTGAAGAATATTGAAGATGGAATAGAACTGGCTAACAGAATAGCCCCTGAACATCTTGAATTGATGATAAAAAATCCAGATACAGTGCTTGATAAGGTAAAAAATGCAGGTGCTGTCTTTCTTGGCAATTATACCCCTGAGGCTGTTGGTGACTATGCAGCAGGCCCAAATCATGTATTACCAACAGGTGGGACAGCAAGATTTTTTTCCCCTTTAGGTGTCTATGATTTTATTAAACGCTCAAGTCTTGTATCTTTCTCACAGAAGGGTTTGAAAGGTATTGCCCCAGTTGTAAAAGAGATTGCTGATATTGAGGGATTAACAGCCCATGCAAATGCTGTAGATATACGCTTGAAATAAATTTGGACGCAGATAAACGCAGAAATGTCATTCCGAACAGAGTGAGGAATCTCGGCTTTTAGTTTTTCAGGCTTTGCCCTCAGAATGACAGCCAAGTTGTCATCTGCTAAAACTGCTTCCTCTTTAATTTGAAATGGTATCCAATATTCTTAGTCTTGTTAAAAAAGATGTTCTGGAACTAAGACCCTATCAGGTAGAGAATATCCCCTGTCGGATTAAACTTGATGCTATGGAGAATCCCTATCCCCCGCCAGAATTATTAATAAAAAAGATAGTTGAAGGGATAGGGAGAATAAAGATAAACCGTTACCCAGATCCCCATGCATCAAGACTTAAAACTATAATTTCGTCGCAGACAGGCATCAGTGTTGATAATATCATAATAGGGAATGGCTCGGATGAACTTATACAGATAATACTCACGGCCTTTGGAGAAAAGGGTGATAAGGTTCTTTTTCCGATCCCTTCATTTTCCATGTATGAAATTATTGCAAAATCTTTATCCCTTATTACTAAAGGTGTTACTCTGGGTGAGAATTGGGAATTACCTCTGGATAAATTCATATACGAAATTGAAAGGCTTCAGCCAAAGGTTATATTTATCGGGTATCCTAACAACCCTACAGGAAACTGTTTTTCAAGAGAATCAATTTTAAAGATAATTGAGAGGGCATCAGGGATTGTTGTATTAGATGAGGCTTATTACGATTTTTCAAAAAAGACCTTTTTACCCCCCCCGAAATCCCCCCTTTCAGAAGGGGGGGAGTGGGGGGGTAAGAAAAACTTAATTATATTAAGAACCCTCTCAAAGATAGGTATGGCAGGTCTGAGGGTTGGGTATTTGATAGCAGATAAGGATATTTGCACTGAACTGAACAAGGTAAGACTGCCATACAACTCTAATGCAGTTTCCCAGGAGATTGCGAGTATAATTCTGGAAAACAGGATAGAAATCGACCGACAGATAGATGCTATTATATCTGAGAGGGAAAGGCTTATGGATAATCTCAAAAAAATGAAAGGTATTCAGTTGTTTCCTTCGGAGACGAATTTTATCCTTTTGAAAATTGTTAATTCCCTTTTTGAAAAGGGGGATGAGGTGGGATTTCTCACACCAATAGATATTTTTTATAGATTATTAGATAATGGCATACTAATAAGAAACTTTGGTAACGACATATATCTCAAAGATTTCTTGAGGGTTACTATCGGCATACCTGAAGAGAATGACGAATTTTTAAATACAATCCAGAAGTCTTTAGTGCAGGAGGGGGAAAATGGAAAGGAAGGCAGAGATTAAGAGAAAAACCAAAGAGACAGATATCAGGGTCTATTTAAAACTGGGAGGTAACGGTGAATATAAGATAGATACAACAATTCCATTTTTAGACCATATGCTGTCACAGATTGCAAGACATGGGTTTTTTGATATGGAGATTGAGGCAAAGGGGGATACAGAGGTTGATTATCACCATACAGTTGAAGATGTGGGGATAGCCATGGGAGAGGCATTCAGGAAGGCACTGGGGGAGAAAGAGGGTATAAAGAGATATGGTCATGCGGTGATATCTTTAAACGAAGCACTCTCAATGGTCACCGTAGATATAAGCGGAAGGCCATTTGTTGTCTATAATACGAAGATGCCAAAAGAAAAGGTAGGTGAATTTGATGTGGAATTAACAGAGGAGTTTTTCAGGGCCTTTGCAAACAGCAGCGGAATTAGTCTGCATGTAAATGTAATGTATGGAAATAATCTTCACCACATAATTGAATCAATCTTTAAGGCAGCAGCAAGGGCTCTGGATGAGGCAACAACCATAGATGAAAGGGTAAAAGGTATCCCATCAACGAAGGGAAAATTATAAAAGGTCGCCAGACACCAGTCACCAGAGCACCAGCATGAAAGAAAGGGGATATAAGAAGTTAATTGTTTGGCAAAAGGCTGATGAATTAGCATATCAAGGTTATATAATAACGAAGATTTTTCCTGAAAGAGAAATTTATGGAATCACTTCTCAATTGAGAAGAGCAGCTTTATCAGTTCCTACAAATATTGTTGAGGGTTGTGGAAGGCAGGGAAGGAAAGAATTAAAGCAATTTATAAATATAGCATTGGGTTCTCTTGCTGAAACAGAATATTTGTTAGACTTTTCTTTAAGACTTGAATATCTTTCCCAAGAGGAACGCAAAAAGCTTCAAGATTTAAGGCAAGGAGTAGGGAATTTATTATGGAAATTTTACAACTCCCTATAAACTGGTGACTGGTGTTCTGGTGACTGGGAACTTTTAATATGATTGCAATAATAGATTACGGAATGGGCAATCTGAGGAGCGTCCAAAAGGGGTTTGAAAGGGTTGGACATGATGCAGTTGTTACACGAGACCCCAGGAGAATAGCCGATGCAAGTCATGTTGTCCTCCCCGGTGTCGGCGCCTTTAAGGACTGCATGGAAAACCTTAAAAACTATAATCTGTTAGAGCCAATATGTAAAGCCATAGAATCAGGTAAACCTTTCCTTGGTATCTGCCTTGGACTTCAGATTCTCTTTACAGAAAGTGAAGAATTTGGGAGACATAGGGGACTGGATTTAATTAAAGGCAAGGTGGTAAGATTTAATTTCAAATTAGGAAATCAAGACTCCCAGCTTAAGGTCCCCCATATTGGATGGAACGATATAAGGATCAAATGTAGGACTCCAGTGCTTGAGGGTATAGATGATGGCTTTTTCTTCTACTTCGTCCATTCCTACTATGTTATCCCAGAGGATGAAAGAATGATAGCAACAACTACAAGTTACGGTATGAATTTTACGAGCAGTATATGCATGGAGAATATCTTCGCATGCCAGTTTCACCCTGAAAAGAGCCAGGAGGGAGGGCTTAAGATATTAAAAAATTTTGGGGATTTATCATAAGGCATTTATCTTGTCCTAAAAGGAAAAGATTTCAAAACCCCTTTTTATACATTTTCTGTTAATAGATAAAGACCCCCTCATTAACTATGATAGTTATACCAGCAATAGACATAAAGAAGGGTAGGTGCGTTCGTTTGATACAGGGGCGGATGGATGCGGAGACTGTATACTCTGAAGACCCTGTTGCTGTTGCAGAAAGATGGGAAGAGATGGGGGCTACCCTCATCCATATTGTAGACCTCGATGGTGCAATAGATGGCACTCCAAAAAATGGGGCAGTTATAAAGGACATAATCAATTCGACAAACATAAATGTTCAGATCGGAGGCGGTATAAGGGATAGCGTGACAGCAGAATACTACTTGAAAGATTCAAAGGTTAAAAGGGTAATCATGGGAACTGCTGCATATGAAGTTCCTGATTTTGTTGAAGCACTATGCAAGAAATTTCCTGATAGAATTGCCGCTGGGATTGATGCAAGGGATGGAAAGGTTGCCATAAGAGGCTGGGTTGAATTAACGGGTCAGAGTGCGACCGACCTTGCAACGCGTCTGGAGGGTCTTGGGGTATCATGTATAATATATACCAACATTGCAAGAGATGGCATGCTTATTGGTCCTGATATAAAAGGGATAAAAGAGATGGTAGATACCGTCAATATCCCTGTTATTGCTTCAGGAGGGGTATCAAATATTAGAGATATAGAAAGACTGATGAATTTGCAGAAGTATGGAGTAAAGGGGGTAATAATTGGGAAGGCTCTCTATAGCGGAAGTGTAAATTTAAAAGAGGCAATTGAACTGTGCTCACACGAAGGATAATACCCTGTCTTGATGTAAAGGATGGGCGGGTTGTAAAGGGTGTTAAATTTTTAAACTTAAGAGATGCAGGAGACCCTGTTGAGATTGCGGAATTCTATGATAAAGAAGGGGCAGATGAAATAACTTTTCTTGATATTACTGCATCCCATGAAGACAGGGATATTATAATAGATGTTGTTTACAGAACAGCGGAGAAGGTCTTCATGCCGCTGACAGTTGGTGGAGGTATTAGGACTCTGGATGATATAAGGAATCTGCTTAAGGCGGGTGCAGATAAGGTCTCCGTAAATACAGCAGCAGTAAAAGATCCTGATTTTGTAAAAAGGGCATCTGAAAGATTTGGAACTCAGTGTATTGTGGTTGCTATAGATGCGAAAAAAAGTCAGAAGTCAGAAGTCAGAAGTCAGAAGTTAGAAGATAAAAGTTTAAAATCAGAAATCAGAAATCAGAAATCAGAAATTTATCGGTGGGAGGTATTTACACATGGGGGCAGAAATCCTACAGGGATTGATGCAGTATGCTGGGCAAAGGAGATGGAGGAGTACGGTGCAGGGGAGATATTACTCACAAGTATGGACAGGGACGGAACAAAAGACGGATATGACATAGAATTGACAAAGAGTATTTCAGAGGCTGTAGGTATCCCTGTTATAGCATCAGGTGGTGCAGGAAATCTTCAGCATCTCTATGAAGGATTTGTAGAGGGTAAGGCAGATGCGGTACTTGCTGCCTCTATATTTCATTACAATGAATATACGATTAAAGAGGCAAAGAGATTTTTAAAAGATAAAGGGATTAATGTAAGACCTAATTTTTAAGTTTTTTATATGCCTATCAAAGATTTAAAATACAACAGTAGCGGTTTAATACCTGTAATAATTCAGGACTGGAAGAATGGGGATGTATTGATGCTTGCCTATATGAATGAAGAGGCATTAAAAAAGACTATTGATACAGGATTTACCCATTTCTGGAGCAGGTCAAGGGAGAAACTCTGGAAAAAAGGAGAGACATCTAAAAATGAACAGGTTGTTAAAGAGATAAGCTACGATTGTGATAACGATACTTTGCTTATAAAGGTAGAACAAAGGGGTGTGGCATGTCATACAGGTAACAGGACCTGTTTTTATAGTAAGATTTTATCAGCCCCATTGGATAAAGAGGACAAGGGAAGATTTGTCATTGATAAGGTATACGAGGTAATTCTGGACAGAAAAAGGAATATAAGAGAGGGTTCATATGTATCTTCATTATTTAAGAATGGCAAAGACAGGATATTGAAAAAGATAGGAGAAGAGGCGTCGGAGCTAATAATAGGGTCAAAAAATGAAAAAAGGGAGGAGATTATCTGGGAGATAACTGACCTCTGGTTTCATACTCTTATCATATTAGGATATCATGATATAGCCCCTGATGAAATTTATAATGAATTGCAAAAGAGATTTGGAAAATCAGGGATGAGAGATAAACAAACATCACCTTGAACCCTTCAATATCTCGTTGATTCCCTGACAAACTCAATAAAAATCCTTTTAAAATATGGATTGTTAATGTAAAGGCTTTCAGGGTGCCACTGAACCCCTAATATAAAATCTTCACCATCATATTCAATAGCTTCTATTACTCCATCATCTGCAACTGCATTTACCTTAAGACAATCAGCTATCCTTTTTATTGATTGATGGTGGTTACTGTTCACCATAATTGAATCTGTCCCAAGTATTCTGAGGAGCCTTGTGGAAGAATAAATCTTTATGTGGTGGGATGGATTATATGAAGGGGTGGATTGCTTATGATTTATTGTATCTTGGCATTGAGAAGATATATCCTGATAAAGTGTGCCACCAAAATATACATTTATCAATTGATGTCCACCACATATACCTAAAACCGGTATCCTCTTTTCTAAAGCACCTTTTAATAGCTTAATCTCAAAATCAGTCCTCTCAGGGATGGTCTTTCCAAGCATGGGATGTGGTTCTTCACCGTATAGTTTCGGGTCAATATCAAATCCGCCACCTGAGATTAAGAGACCATCTATGAGGTTTATAAATCGGGATACTACCACTTCACTTTTGGTAGGGCATAATAAAAGCGGTATACCCCCTGAATCCTCAATTGCAGTAATGTAACCTTTTTTTATAAAAAAGGCAGGCTGTCTATTAACTTCATCATAGTCAGAGGTTATACCGATTAGAGGAATTTTCATGTCATACTACTATGTCTGTATTTGAGCACCTTTACTCTTTCAAGTGTAATGAGCCCTTCTTTTACAGTTTCATCTAAGAATGGTAAAATTTTATTTAGCTTTTCTTCTGTGTCCACTATCTCAACAACAATGGGCATGTCCTCAGATAATCGCAATATCTTTGCTGTATGTATTCTGCTGTTAGCCCCAAAACCCATGATTCCACGAATAACTGATGCCCCTGCAAGATTCAGTTCCCTTGCCTTTAAGACAATCGCCTCATAGAGAGGCTTGCCTTTGTAAGAGTCGGTCTCACCGATGAAAATCCTCAATAACATTCCTTCTTCTGGTAGCTTCATTTTGCTTTTATTTGGTCAGGTTAATGAGCCCTTTTCCAAGAATGAAACCAATAAATACCAACAGAAGCCCTATTATATTGTTTGCCAGGATATTTGTCAGCCCGAGTTTTATTTCACCGTCTCTGAATAGATTCACTGTCTCCATTGTATAAGACGAAAATGTTGTAAAACCGCCGAGAATTCCAATAAAGATAAAGGTCCGGGTATTGGACGATATGTTGCTTGTTTCCCAGAGTCCCCAGATGAGTCCTATGAGAAATGAGCCAATAAGATTTACCACTAAGGTCCCGATGGGAAAAGTCCCGTCAAAATACCTATGTGTCAGCCCGGAGACTGCATACCGTGTAACTGTTCCGGTTGCTCCCCCGGCCACAAGTAACATTATTTTAGTCATTATTTGTTTTTCCCTTAATAAAACAGGTAATTTCTAAGCATAAGTTGCTTCTCTAAGGATAACTTCCTTTAGTTACGGTCTTAAAGCTTCAACTGTTACCAAATCTACCTTCCTACCAAATAAATCTTCAAGGAACTATTTCAGTTCTATATAATTGTCAAAATTTTTAAAGTTATCCTCGAACTCAACAAGAACATCAACATCACTGCCTTCTTTTTCCTCACCACGGGCAAACGAACCGAAGATACCTATTTTTCTAACACCATATTTCTTCTTAATATCATCTTCATTCTTTTTCAATATTTCTACTGCTTTCATTTTCCCATTCATTAAATTTGTCCTTCAGCTATCAAAAATTTCATTATGATGTGATCAGCGGGATTTCGCGCTCACGCACAGCCTCAGACGCATATTGCAGTGCCTCATGAATGTCCCCATGCTCCAGGTCAGGCAATGCTTTTAGAATTTCCCTTTCCGACATACCATCAGCAATCATACCTACAACAGTCGCAACAGGTATGCGTAGCCCACGAATACATGGAACACCCCCCATCTGGTCTGGATTAACAGTAATTCGTGTAAATTTCATTTTGTTTATCTCCTAACATTATTATAGCAAAAACATTCATTAACTTCTCAATCTGAAAATAATCCCCTTTCCTCACCACGAGCAAAAGAGCTGAATTTACCTATTTTTTTGACACCGTATTTCTGCTTGATGATACCTTCATTCTTTTTCAATATCCCAATCGTATGCATTTATTAAATTTGTCCTTCGGCTAAGATTACTGTCCCATCTTTACCTGAATACATTCGCTGGTTGTCAGAATAAGCTTGTTATTCATAAAACTTGTTCCCTAAATGGCAGTGAGTTCCATTATATTCTGTCCTTATTCTGCACGACGGGGTATCACCCCTTGTGTAATAGATTAAATCTACCTCTGATAATGGACCCGCTACCTTTCCAAATGGAAATTCAAGATAATCTCTATTTTCTTTAATATATTCAAACTTAGTGCAATAAAGGTGTTCAAGGATTTTTTCTTTTTTTAATTCTTTAACCACTGATGCACTGAAAAGCCATGTAGCATCAAGTTTTTCATTGTATTCTTGGGTTTTTATATTCACATATAAGATCTCATCCAATGTAATTATAACAACATCATAGCCGCGCCAATTCTTAAACTTCACTTTATTCCTTCCAAAGTAATCAATCATAAAATCTATGGTGTGTTTTTCAATAACATCGGATAAAGTTCGGGAAGAAAGTTCAATCTTGTGCTTACCAATTTTTATAGGAATTTTTACAGAGTTAAGATGGTCTTTACATTCTTGAGAAAATTCTTTTAGTATAGCTTTAGATTGTGGAGACACTTACTTATTTTTCTCCTTTTATGTATGCAATTGCACAATCATCGCATAATGGAGCCCATGCGTTTTCTGTGGCAAAAGCCATGTATTGATCCCCCTCCTTTACTGCTTCTTCACAATCAACATAACCGAACCTTACTTCTACTGCCATTGTTTTTTCGCTAAATTTCTTACAGCATGATTCACATTTCCACATAACAAACCATCCTTTCATTCCTCTCGCCACTTAAATTCACTTTTTTTAGTTGCTTTTCAAGATAGTGTATTAGAGAGAGAATTTTTTCATAAAGTGAACTATTCGTTTCACCTGTATGATATATAGCAAGGATATTTTTATATTGTCTTTCAATTTCAATTTGGATCCCCTTAGATACGACAGGTACTGGTATAGATAAAAGGTCTGTTTTATTTATGCTCACCGTTCCAACACCATGTCGCAAAAGATTTATAGAGTCTTTTCCATATTTTGTTTTTAAGTATATAACAAGAAAGTATGGGTTTATGTTTTTAACCCTGACAATATGGATGTAGTCTGTTGTCACCCCTTCGTCATCTTTAGTATTTACAATAGCAACCCTTCCCGCACATCCAACCCCAACCCTTACAAATAATATATCGCCAACTTTAACATGGGCATTTGGAAAATTCATCTTACTGAAAGAGTCAATAAACCTTTCATCTTTCTTGTAGTTAATCCCAATATCTGTAATATTCGTTGCATGCAAAAATCTCAGACCCTTCTTTGAAAATACCCGTTTTTCTCCATAAAGGGTCTTGCCTGTTTTACAGTAAACTACAAATTCCTTTAGCGGCTTAAATACCACTGCTTTAACCAACAGTTCTTGTAATGAATTTTTGTGCAGCTTATTGTAATAATTGTAGTCCATTCGCTTTAATAGACTTGCACCAGAAACTTCTATCGTATTATTAACTTTTCCAGTTCTCTCCAAATCATGCAATTTTGCAAGGGAATTTAGGTTATTTTTACTTTGTTTCTCTAAAATAAGAATACTTGTCTTAGCCGATGTTTTTTCAAATACATTTCTTGGCAGATTGATATTGTGTAAAATCTTTGTGTTCTTTAAAATAAATTCTCTTACATATTGATACTGAGGGTTAGAAAGAATGCCGTCTGGAAGGACGATTACAATAAAACCTCCTTTCTTTGCTAATTTTATAAAAATTTCAAGAAAAAGTATTTCAATTGCCTGACTCTTTTTCAGATTTCCATTATTGTTGGCCAGTTTGTAATTGGATAATATCTCTTTTGATTCTATACGATGAAACCAACTGCTGAATGGCGGATTCCCAACAACAATGTCAAAAGCATCATTTAATAGAATTTTTTTGATTTTAGGCAGCTGCCATGTCTTTTGTAAAAGGCTATCTCCAGAAATAAAATAAGAATTTGGCAGTTTAGATTCATTCAATGAAAATACTACATCTTCATCAATATCTATTCCAAACAATTTTGCCTTTTTCCATTTTTTTGACGCTATCTTGAGGAATACGCCATTACCTACCGCTGGGTCAATTATATTTTCAGGTTTTATTTCAGAAATAAGCGAAAGGGCTTTTTCTATTGCAAATCCGGGTGTAAAATATTGATTGTGATTCTTTCTATTTTGGTGTTTTTGAGGCATATTATTTTCTTCAGCCTTTCTCAACATTATTTCACCTTTGCGGTTAGTAATCATTTTATAATCTCCCAATTGTTACTTGTGGAAAGGGTATTACAGATTGGTAAAGTTGTCAAGACAGGGTATATAAGTTTGCATCTTGTATCATGCATCTTGCATCATGTATCATATACCTATGGGCTATAGACATTCGGTTGACCCGATTTTGCTGGCGGATTTTGTTACAGCAAGGAAAGGGGAAAGGTCTTGTAAAAATTAGCAAAAGAGAATGAACTATTTACTGGCAAATCGTACCTTTAACTCAGTCACTACTACAAATTGTCCGGTTAATCGATCAGCATAATTTCTGAGTAATCGTGTAAGAGTCTCAATCTTTATAACAGCTCGTTCATCTTCAAGTCGCAGGAGAATTACACCGTGATGGGGGTATCGCTCCAGATAAATTCTCTTTCCAAAATCTTTATCATTTGTTATTAAAATCCAATTCTCGGCAAAGGCTTTTTGAATGATTTCATTATCATCCATACCACGTGCTTCGTCATATACAGAGAATACCTCATACTTTTGTTCTCGCA
The DNA here is from genome assembly GCA_016207035.1 of Nitrospinota bacterium. GTDB lineage: Bacteria > Nitrospinota > Nitrospinia > UBA9942 > UBA9942 > JACQQJ01. The sequence continues at coordinate 17,559 of JACQQJ010000063.1, forward strand.
GCCATTCGGCAACAGCAGGACCAGTGCATTCATCCACAAGAAAACGCATTTACACCGTCTCCACTGTTAACGGCATAAAGGTAGTATCCTCCAGCGATTTGGTTGCAAAGAGAATACAAGCTTGAATGTCTTCGTATGTAAGTCCTTTATACTCTTTGATGATTTCTTCCATTGTTTCACCATGTGCAAGCAGATTTAGAATATACTCCACGGTTAATCGCGTTCCTCGTATAACAGGTTTTCCAACCATTATTTTAGGATTAATGGCAATCCGTTCAAGTAGCTGTTCATCTTTCATATTTTTTTACCTCCTATAATCAATTATAACCGATTAACGCAGAGCGTGAAAACGAGAAAACTGTCTTATTACCTTAGCCTTTCTCAACATTATTTCACCTTTGCGGTTAGTACTCATTTTATAATCTCCCAATTGTTACTTGTGGAAAGGGTATTACAGATTGATAAAGTTGTCAAGACAGGGTATACAGATAGGAATGAGAAGTGAAATTGCTTGGCATTGTATGTGCTTCAACTATAATGAAGATATGCTCGATAAAGTGAAAACATCTTCATTGAAACGAAATATATTTGAAAACCTGCTGATTAAAACAACCACCAAAGGGTTCTCAGTTTCTTTCTTATAAATCCTACACAGCGTTTTTATGGTTCAGAAATTTCAAAATAAATCGGTATTAGTGTCGGTCAGACAAGCAAGATACTGAATGACCTGCTCAAGGCAGGTATGGTAGAAAAAGAATGCAGAGGCAAAACCGAGCTTTATCATAGCATAGGGGATTCCCCTGTGCTGCAAATATACAAGGTCTTACATACCCTTATCCTTATAGACCCTTTAGTTAATGAGCTCAAAAGGGTGAGTAAACGAATTATCCTTTTGGTAGCTGTGCAAAAGGCATGAATATAGAAAACAGCGACCTTGATTTATTTATTGTAAGTAGCAGTGAAAAGGTGCGTGATATTATTACTCAATACCCCTTGGCTGAATATCGCGGCTTCTCTGAGATAAAACCTGTCACTAAGAAACCTTCTGAATGGGCAATTCTTGAGGATAAAGACCCTATATTTTTTAATGAACTTCAAAAAGGGATACTGCTATACGAGAAGGAGATAGATGAATCAAGACTTTAAGAACTGCCTTGACAAAAAAAGGCTTTACAGGTCTGATAATGCAAAGGCTCTTGCAGTCCAGACACTACTGCGTCCCGTTTTATGTCTAAATACCCTTGACCATTATTTAAGATAGGGATTAAAATATATATAATC
>JACQQJ010000078.1 GCA_016207035.1 Nitrospinota bacterium
ATGGGATGATACTAAATTTAACAATTTTAATATCTCTGTGGCTATTACAGAGGATTTTATGAAAAGGGTTGAGGATGATAGAGGATATGAACTCATAAATCCCCACACAAAAGAGGTTACAAAGAAATTGTCTGCCAGAAAGGTTTTTGAATCAATAGTTGAATCTGCATGGAAGAACGGAGACCCTGGGATTATTTTCATTGATCGTATAAACAGGGATAATCCTACCCCATTATTGGGAGAGATCGAAAGCACAAATCCCTGCGGTGAGCAGCCATTACTCCCATATGAATCCTGTAATCTCGGTTCTATAAATCTTGCAAAGATGGTTAAAAAAGTGCGCCAGTCATCAGTCACCAGCCACCAGTCAGCGGAAACTGGTACTCTGGTAACCTGCAATTATGAAATTGACTGGGAAAAACTAAGAGATATTGTATGGAAGTCTGTTCATTTTCTCGATAATGTAATTGATATGAACAGATACCCTTTGAAGAAGATAGAAATAATGACAAAGGGGAATAGAAAGATAGGACTTGGAGTTATGGGGTTTGCTGATCTCCTTATACTTATGGGGGTATCTTATAATTCACACAGGGCAATTGAGATAGCAGAAGAGGTTATGTCATTTATAGACAGAGAGTCTAAAATGACTTCAGTGGAGCTTGCTAAAAAGAGGGGTGTATTCCCAAACTATAAGGGTAGTCTCTTTGACAGAGAAGGTCGCCAGTTGGCTGTTTACTCCGGCAAATCAGGATATGAAGGGTTGATGATAAGGAATGCCACGACAACAACAATAGCGCCTACAGGGACGATAAGTATCATAGCAGGGTGCAGCAGCGGCATTGAACCCCTCTTTGCAGTATCGTATATAAGAACGGTAATGGATAAGGACGAATTGGTAGAGGTCCATCCAATTTTCTCTCAGATTGCAAAAGAGAGAGGATTTTATTCTGACAAATTGATGAAGGAGATAGCAAAGAAGGGGCATATCTGTAATATGCCTGAAGTACCTGAAGATATATGCAAGATATTTGTAACGGCACATAATATATCCCCTGAATGGCATATAAGAATGCAGGCTGCATTCCAGAAATATACTGATAATGCAGTATCAAAAACAGTGAACTTTAAAACCAGTGCAACACAGGACGATGTAAAAAAGGTATATATGCTTGCATATAAATCAGGGTGCAAAGGTGTAACCATATACAGGGATGGCAGCAGGGACGAGCAGGTATTAAGCACAGGAGATAAAATTGATAAGGGACTAAAGAAGGAGGATAACCTGTCTGCCTCAGCACAGGCAGGCAGACGGGGAAAGATAGTCCCACGGCCAAGGCCTGAGATTACGAGCGGAACTACAGAGAGAATAAGAACCGGGTGTGGTAATTTATATGTAACTATAAATGCATGCAATGAGAGGAAGCCATTTGAGATATTTACAAGGATGGGTAAGGCAGGGGGGTGTGCCGCTTCACAGTCAGAGGCTATAGGGAGACTTGTATCCTTAGCCCTTCGTTCTGGAATAGAGCCTGATGAGATAATACAACAGCTTATGGGCATTAGCTGTCATTTGCATGCATGGGAGAATGGGGATAGAACACTCTCATGCTCAGATGCCATATCAAAGGCTATAAGCAGATATCTTAAAGACAGTAAAGAGTCTGGAGTAATGAGTTTAGAAAGAAAGTCAGAAAGTCAAAAGCTAAATAACTTTAGTAACTTTAGACTTGAGACTTTAGCTGGTGCATGTCCTGACTGCGGTAGTTCTATGGAACAGGCAGATGGGTGCCTTGTATGCAGGGCATGCGGTTATTCAAAGTGTTAGTAAAAGTGTATCTTGCTTATGAGAAACAAGCAGGGTGTAATTCCTGTTCAAAAATTAAGAAAGCTATGTGCAGAAAGGGTTATTCATTCGATTATGCCCATATTAGAAGATCAGTTTCAACCTGCAAGCCTTGATTTGAGGATTGGAAACAAGGCATATAGAATCAGAAGTAGTTTTTTACCTATGAAGGGCCGTGTAGAAGATAAGCTCAAAGACCTCTTCATGTATGAGATAGACCTTGAAAAAAACGGGATACTTGAAAAGGAGAATATTTATCTTATACCTCTCATAGAGGAATTAAATCTCCCTGGTTATATTCAGGGGAGGACAAACCCAAAGAGCACAACAGGGAGATTAGATATCTTTACAAGGGTTATTACAGACTACTGTTATAGATTTGAAGATATTGTTTTTGGATATACTGGTAAGCTATACTTAGAAATAGTAACAAGGTCATTTACAATCATGTTAAAACCAGGCCTGAGTCTTAATCAATTGAGATTATTCAGAGGGAGAGGGATTTTGAATAACAGTGAACTTAAATCTGTCTATAAGAAATACCTCCTTCTCTACAATGAGAATAATAAACCTATCAGGGTAGAAGATGTAAAGATGGGTGACGGACTTTTTATGAGTATAAATTTAAAGAAAAGTCATAATGATATTATTGGATATAAGGCAAAGAAAAACAGCGCTGTCATAGATTTAAGTAGGTTAGACTTTTACGATGCATTAGACTACTGGGAACCCCTCTATCCGCCAAAAAATGACTTCTTAATCCTTGAACCTGAGGAGTTTTATATATTTTCATCAAAAGAAAGGGTGAGGGTCCCCCCGGGTTACGCCGCAGAGATGACAGAATATGACGCAGGGTCAGGAGAGCTGCGAACGCATTATGCAGGCTTTTTTGATAGTGGTTTTGGCTACGGTGCATTGGGGGAGGTTAAGGGAACAAAGGCAGTTTTAGAGGTCAGACCCCATGATGTCCCCTTCAGAATAGAAGATGGGCAGGTCTTCTTTAAGATAAAGTATGAGAAGATGCTTGAACAACCCGTAACCTACTATGGAATGAATATAGGTTCAAGTTATTATAACCAGGATTTATCTTTAAGTAAACAGTTTAAGAGATAATGAAAAACAAAGAAGATCTATGGGCAGTTTTATTGATTGCCACTATCCTCCTTTTTCAGATTTTTGCCTTATATTTCTTTTAACCTCTTGAAAAAACAGTTATTCTCTGAAAATAATCGTATTTTTCTTGCATTTTGATAAAAAATTATTATATTATATTACACAGATGATTTTCGAAAGGAGTTAGCCATGGAAAATAATTTTATCGGCTTAAAAAAGATACTTTTAAAAAGGAGGGCAAAACTTATGTCTGCCCTCAAAAAAAGAAAATACGAGAAAAGAGATATTCGTCATGGGGACGATATGGATCAGGCAGAATCTGCTTATGAGCAGGAGATGTCATACATATTCGGAGGGAGAGAGTCGGAAGAGATAAAGGCAATTAATGAGGCGCTTGACAGGATAGATAAAGGGACATACGGCATATGTGAGAATTGCGATGAGATGATTGGAATGAAGAGGCTTGAGGCTATGCCATTTGTAAAGTATTGTGTGAATTGTCAGGAGGATATAGAAAGGAAAAAGGAGATAGAGACTGTTCTAACATCATCTTGGGATGAAGATAATAACGGAGGTTCGTAATATGAACACAATGAAAACAATCATACTTATGACAGGGCTTACCTTGCTTCTTGTAATAGCAGGAAACGCCCTTGGTGGCAGGAATGGTATGATGACTGCATTTATATTTGCCAGTATGCTCAATATGGCAACATATTGGTTCAGTGATAAGATTGTCCTTGCTATGTATGGTGCAAGAGAGGTATCTCATGCACAGGCAACTGAACTGCATTCGATTGTCAGGGAACTATCCCTAAGGGCAGGGGTTCCAATGCCAAAAGTCTATCTAATTGACAGCGATACATCCAATGCCTTTGCAACAGGCAGAAATCCTGACCATGCTGCAATAGCAGTAACAAGGGGTATCATGAATCTGCTCACCCAGAATGAGTTATCAGGTGTATTGGGACACGAATTATCTCATATAAAAAACAGGGATATTTTAATAGGGACAATTGCTGCTACTGTTGCAGGGGCTATAAGTATGCTTGCAAATATGGCACATTGGACGATGATGTTTGGCGGCAGAAGGGATGACAGAGAGGGTGGAAATCCCCTTTTAGCCTTTGCAATGATGATTTTTGCACCAATTGCAGCAATGCTTATACAGATGGCAATATCAAGGTCAAGAGAATATTTAGCAGATGAAAATGGGGCAAAAATTGCAGGTAATCCCCTTTCACTGGCCAAAGCCCTTGGAAAACTCCATAGGGGTGTTCAGTCGATACCAATGGAAGTAAATCCAGCTACAGCGCATATGTTTATAGTAAATCCATTGAGCGGAGGAGGATTCATTACCCTTTTCAGCACACATCCACCAATTGAAGAAAGGATCAGGAGACTTGAAAAAATGGTGAGGTCTTGATACTGATCTGAATTTGGAGATTATAGTCACATATTGATAGAGATGTTTAATCAAAATTACTGTAAATTAGCTTTAATTAAGATTCCCCAGAGGTATTTGCTTGTAAATGTCCTTGCTAAACGCATAAGGCAGCTTCAAAGAGGGGGAGACACACTCCTTGAAGGGGAAGAGGTAGATTCTATTGCAAAAATGGATATTGCCTTGAAAGAAATAGCAGAAGGAAAGATTTTCATTAAAAAAATGGAAGAAGGTAAGAAAGAAGGATAAAAAATTACTGCATTATTTGGGAAGTTAATTTAATGAGGTGATTTTTTTTGAATACCGAGGAAAGAGGATTTACAATTAAAGATAAAAGATTCTCCACCAGTATAAAAGAAGGACAGACCCATGTCTCTGATGATACCCGGGAAAAAGAAATATTAGAAGAAAATAAAAGTCCTCAAAAAAGTAGAATAAAAAAAGAGGGAAGTGGTAATGGCTCAGAAAGGGCTACTATACAATTTCCTGAAATAAATTTTGCTACATTTATTCTCTCTTTAAGTAGTTCTGCCATGCTTCACTTTGGTGATGTTGAAGACCCAATTTCTGGTAAAAAAGAGAGAAATCTCTCAATGGTAAAACAGACAATCGATATGATTGATATGCTTAAAGAAAAGACAAAGGGAAATTTAACACCAGATGAAGAGAGGCTTATTGAAAATATCATCTATGAACTAAAAATGAGATATGTAAAGGAATTAAATAAAGGGGCATAAATGAACGAATATGAAACAATAGAAAGTATTTCTGAGGGAAAAAAAGGGGCAGAAGCCTCTTCTGCTGTGGATATAAAATTAAAGACAACGAAGGATATGGACCTTATACTGGATATCCCTATGCATGTAGCAGCAGAGCTTGGCAGGACAAAGATGACAATAAAGAATATACTTCAACTGAGTGTTGGAGCTGTTATAGAGTTGTCGAAATTTGTAGGGGAGCCAATGGAGGTATATATAAATGGGCTTCTCATTGCCAGAGGTGAGGTTGTTGTGGTAAATGAAAAATTTGGTATCAGGATAACAGATGTTATTGACCCCCTTGAGATGAGAAGGCTATCCATAGTTTAAGCAGTTTACCCCGTTAGAAAGGCGAAGACTCTCTAACGGGGGTTACAACAATTTTATTTCATGAATACAGGTATCTCCTCACCTCTCACTAAATCTTCATAATTCTCTCGCCGTCTTATCATAAAATACTTATTACCCTTTACTAATATTTCAGAAACCCTCGGCCTCGAGTTATAATTCGATGACATGGTAAAGCCATAAGCACCAGCACTCATGACTGCCGCAAGAGAGTCTTTTTTAAAGTCAGGAAGGACCCTGTCCTTTGCCAGAAAATCCCCACTCTCACAGATAGGACCAACAACATCCGTTACAATCTTGTGGTCATCTGAATTTTTACTCACCGGCAGTATTGAGTGATAAGAACCATATAAACTTGGTCTCACCAAATCATTCATAGCAGCATCGACAATCATGAAATTCTTTCCCTCACTCTGTTTTGTATATAAAACCTTCGTAACAAGTATGCCAGCATTTCCTACAATTACCCTACCTGGCTCAAATATTATTGTGCATCCAGTTCCCTTTAAAATTGGCACTATTTCTTCTGCCAACTCCTTCGGATGGGGAGGAGACTCATCTTTGTATGTAATCCCGAGACCACCACCGATATCAAGGTATCTGATATTTAACCCTTCACTTTTAAGAATATCAATCATGGCAACTATTCTCTCCAGTGCATCTACGAATGGTCTTATGTGCGTAATCTGTGAACCTATATGCTTGTGTATCCCAACAACTTCTATATTTTTAAGGCTCTGGGCAAGTCTGTATCCCTCCAGTGCATCAGTCATACTGATACCAAATTTGTGAGTTTTAAGTCCTGTAGAGATATAAGGATGGGTCTTTGCATCAATATCTGGATTTACCCTCAAAGCTACCTTTGCCTTTATTCCTGTCTCCTCTGCTGCCCTATCGATTGAAAAAAGTTCCTGAGTAGATTCAACATTCAACATCAGGATATTTGATTTTAACGCATATACTATCTCTTCTTCAGTCTTTCCAACACCAGTATAAACAATCTTCTGTGGGTCAGCACCTGCAAGGAGTGCCCTGTATAACTCCCCCCCTGATACGATATCAAAACCTCCCCCCTCTTCAACAAATATCCGCAGCAGGGCAATATTGGAATTTGCCTTTACTGCAAAACATATGAGGTGCGGTATATTTGAAAAGGCAGAATTAAATACCCTGAAATGATTCTTTATAGTATTGTAACTGTAAAGATAGAATGGCGTACCAACATCTTTCGCAAGCCCTCCTATTGATACATCTTCACAATAAAGTTGATTTCCTTTATATTGGAAATCGTGCATTATAAACCTCTATGAAATAAATTGAAATTTTTACAGTATAGTTAAATCTTGCCTAATCCCATTGTCCTTAACCTCAATGAATTAGTAACCACTGATACTGAGCTAAATGCCATGGCGGCAGCAGCATAGATAGGTTTTAATAATATACCATAAAAGGGATAGAGAATTCCTGCCGCAAGAGGTATTCCAAGGACATTATAAAAAAATGCCCAAAAGAGATTCTGTTTTATAGTCTTCATAGTCTGTTTACTCAAGAGGATAGCAGCAGCAACACCTCGTATATCATTTCTGATTAATGTTATATCAGATGACTCTATTGCAATATCTGTCCCAGCCCCTATGGCAATACCTACATCTGCCTGTGCAAGGGAAGGTGCATCGTTTATTCCATCCCCTACCATTGCAACAACCTTTCCCTCTCTCTGAAGCCTTTTGACCTCTTCTGCCTTATCCTGGGGAAGGACCTCAGACAGAACCCTTTGTATCCCTATCTCTTTTGCAATTGCCTCAGCAGTCCTCCTGTTATCCCCTGTTATCATTATTACCTCAAGCCCCATACCCTGGAGTTCTCTGACTGCCTCTACAGAATCCTTTTTCAGGGTATCGGCAACAGCAATTATACCTGTTATCTCATCATTTATTGCCACAAACATTGGGGTTTTTGCATGACCTGACAATTCATCTGCCTTCCCTTTAAATCCATTCAATTGAATCCCCTTTTCACCCATTAATTTCTGATTCCCCAAAAGTATAACCCTATTCCCTATTTTTGCCTTTATTCCATTCCCAGGAAAAACCTCAAAATTATTTATATCCTCCAATTTCAACCCCCTCTCCTTTGCCTCTGCAACTATTGACAATCCAACAGGGTGCTCAGAGCCTGATTCTGCTGATGCAGCGAGTTTCAGAAACTCATCCCTTTCAATTTTACCATTTGTAATTATATCTGTTACAGATGGTTTACCCTGGGTTAATGTCCCTGTCTTATCAAAGATAATAGTATTTATCTTATGGGCAGTCTCGAGACTCTCTCCCCCCTTTATCAATATCCCATTCTCTGCACCTTTACCTGTACCAACAATTATAGCAGTTGGGGTTGCAAGACCTAATGCACAGGGACAGGCAATTATAAGTACACCTACAAATGCCAGCATTGCCATGGTAAACGGCAGCCCTGCGAGATACCATATAAAGAATGTTACAACTGCAATCCCTATAACGGCAGGGACGAATATACCTGCCACCTTATCTGCAAGCCTCTGAATAGGTGCCTTTGACCCCTGTGCCGACTCAACTGCCTTTATTATCTGAGAAAGGACTGTATCCTTTCCAATTCGTGTAGCCCTGAATTTTAAGAAACCATCTCTATTAATCGTGGCACCTATCACCTCATCTCCAGCCTTTTTTTCCACAGGCATACTCTCTCCTGTAAGCATTGATTCATCAACTGCACCATTCCCCTCTATAATCTCACCATCCACAGGTATCTTTTCACCAGGCCGCACAACTACTATATCTCCGACTATCAGGTCTTCAGCAGGAATCTCAATCTCTTCACCATTTCTTATAACCTTTGCACTCCTTGCACGAAGCCCCATCAGCTTCTTTATTGCCTCAGTGGTGCGCCCCTTTGCCCTCTGTTCTAAATATCTGCCAAGGAGTATCAGGGTAATTATGACAGCAGCAGTATCGTAATAAACCTCCGATTCAGCCCCTGGGATAACAGATGGAAAGAATGTTACGAATGCACTGTAGAGATATGCAGCAGTTGTTCCAAGGGCTACCAGAACATTCATGTCAGCCCCCATGTATTTTAATACTGCCCATGACCCTTCATAAAATCTCCAGCCGCACTTGAACTGGACAAAGGTGGTTAAGACAAATAGGATTGAATTCATCGTTGAGTGCGGAACAAAGGAAAGGTAGGGAATAAACATCTGCATGCTCCCTATCATGATGAAAATAGAGAGGGAGACGCTTTCAAAAAGAACATTCTTTAATTCTGTTAGCTCCTTTTCTCTCCTCTCCCTGTCAAGATCGAGAAGGTTTTTCTCTTCTACCTCAATGACACTGTAGCCGGTATCAATTATTGTCTTCTTTATAGCCTTGAGATCAACCAGAGAAGGAATATATTCTACAGATACCTTTTCAGTTCCAAAATTTACACTGGCATCGGAAATACCATTTAATTTTTTTAGTGACCTCTCAATCCGTGCAGCACATGAGGCACACGACATACCTCCAATAGGGAGAATAATCCTTGACTTATTTTGTTCCATAATTTAACACCTTAAATTTTTTTGTATCAACTCTCAATGTAAAGAGATTCTAAATAAATTATACAATATCAGGGGTATTTTTTGAAATTTTTTGATTTATTTTATAATCTGATAAGTTAAATTTAAATGCCTAAAATGAGGTCTTATGCTAATCTGGGAATGAAGAACACTGTAGAAAAACTCAGGGAACTATTAATTTAAATCTTAGCTGACAACCTTTAAGACCCTAAATAAGGCTGACTAATGAGATTATTCCGGCTCTAAAGCCCTTACCCTGAAATTAAAGTCATAGCTCAAAATATTGTTCCACTCTGAGCCCTGTATGATTTTAGATTTTGTATCGTCTGGAATACCATAAGGGTTGCCATATATATAGAACCAGTTGAATATAGCATCACCTGAATACCTCAACACTATCCAGTATCTGCCAGGTGATAATATAATCCTCTGTCTTTCAAAGCTGAAGGGGATCCACTTATAGCCATTAAAGTATCTGATGGTGTTTATGGGGATCCTCACACTCTCAATCTTATCACCAGTTGGTGAACCATTCTTATCCTCAATGACCTCAACCCACAGGTCCCCGAAGGTGCCACCAAATTTATGCATTGCTAATGAAATATCCTTTATTGTCATAGGGGTCTTAATCTCAAATAATTGGGCAAAGGCCTCCTTATCAGTAACATACTCTGCCGACTCCACTACAAAGCTGCTGGACATGGAGACATCTGCAGTAACAGGTTCCCTTTCTTTCTTTTTATATTCTGCAAATATATCTATTACCTCAGGAAAATTAAGGTTACCGAATTCCACTGGTTTTGTGTATTTTAATTTTGTCAGATCACCATATTCTTTTTTTTCAGGCCCTTTAGGTTCAACAGGCTCACGAGGTGCCTTAAGTTCAGGTTTCGGTAGCAGAGGAGTTATCTCAGGTTTTAATGGAGGTTTAGGTATGGGTTGAATCTCCTCTTTTTTCTCCTCTACCCTTGCAGGAGAAGGGAGTGCAGGTGCAGGTATCTCCTCTTTTACAGATGCCAATAAGACTCCAAATAAGTGATTCTTTGGATTTGAAGCGAACCTGTCTGATTGAACCTCGTTTTTATCATTTTCAAATTTTGCATTTATAATTTCCTTTACCGATGGTCTTTCATTTGATTTCTGAATCCATGTCCACTTATATATTCCATCCGATACCTCAATGCTATCTATACCTACCCCCTGTCGTATATAACGGGTGCTTACAAAGGTAAGGGTCTGCTGGGCATCGTATTCCACCCATCCGACATCCGGGAAATAAACCTCAAACCATGCATGTCTGCCATCTGCCAGACTCAAAGTCCGTGTTGAACCTTCATGTATGTGTTTAACCCTCCAGTTATTTTTAACAGTGAATCCAATTACCACCCTTGAAGGTATCCCTGATGCCCTCAAAAGTGCCACTGACAGATTAGAAAAATTTTGACAATTACCTGTCCCTGTTTTTAATGAGTACAGGGCATCATATTGAGGCGGTTCTAAGGTATATTTCATGTTATCCACGACATAGTTTAGAACATTCGTCACAGCATCATACTGGGTCTTTGCCCCCTCTGTTAATTTTTTAGATAGAGAAACAATAGAAGGGTCATTTTTTTGTGCATACTGAGAGTCAGACAAGTATCTTTTTATCTCAGGGGGGAAATTACCCATAGGAAATGGTGACCTGCCCTTTAAATCGGAGAAGGCTACCTTTGACTTCACCTTGAATGATGTATCTATCTGTAATTTATCCGGCGGATTCTCCCAACGGGCAATTACATAAGTATTACCATTTTCATCAACCTTATCCTCTATAAGAGAAGGGGTGGCTGAATATTTATTATTATACGATGATATCTGCTGACTAAATGTAGGTGATGAAAACGAGTTAATATGCCCAATATATACTGAAAAATTCTTTATCCCCTTTGGCAATTTAATCTCCTTTGTAATCTCCATATCTATGTCAGAGAAAATTTCACCATTGAGGAAAAATGTATTGGCACATGATATGGCGGGGATAAACAAAATATAGAGCACTGAGGACAGGAGGCAGAAGACAGAATAAAAATTTATTGCACCCGATTTCTTTCCTCGTGAATATTTACTTTTTATTTTCATCATTGAATACCCTTTCTAATATTTGAACTGTATGAACTACTTTTGGCTTTACTCCTGACCTGTTTAAAATATCGGTTAACTGCATCTGGCATGATGGGCATGCAGTAGCAACTATATCTGCCCCGGTCTTTTTAATCTTATCTGTCTTATATTTTCCTATGGACATAGAAAGGTCGTAATATTTCATATTGAATGTCCCGCCCCCCCCACAACATCTGTCAGCATCCTCCATCTCAATATACTCAACCCCTGGTATACTTTTCAATATATCTCTTGGATGGGAAATTATCTTCTGTCCCCTTCTGAGGTGGCATGGGTCATGATAGGTAACCTTTAATGTATCTCCCCTTCCTGAATAAAAGTGAGGGATAAAATTTTCAAGTCTATCTGCTATAAATTTCTGTATATCAACAGTCTTATCAGAAATCGCCCTGGACTCCCTGCTATCCACTAATAGAGGATATACCTCTTTAAGCATACTCCCGCATGTAGCACAGCATGTTATTATAGCATCAACATTGAATGATTTAAATACCTCAATATTCCTTTTCGTTAAATCAATTGCCCTCTTTCTATCACCGATAAAATAGGCAGGAGCACCACAGCAGACCTGCTCTTTTGGAACGATTATCTCCACATTCCCCTTTTTAAGAATTGATATTACTGCCCTCCCCACATCCTGATATGCCAGATCAGTCATACACCCGGTATAAAATGCTACCCTTGCAACAGGATTGTCAACCCCTATTACCTCTGGTAATCCTCTCCTTAAATTCCTGCCGCCAAAGGGAGGCATAATCCTCTTCACCCCATGTATTGAATAAGGGGCAAATTTACCCAACAGTCCATGAGATGGCATAAGATTATATAACTTAACTGACAATTCCATACATTTTGATGAGAGGGACAGAAATAATCTGTTTTTAAATACACCTTTCAGTAAAAAACTTGAGATTATGTCCAATCCCTTATCTTCAATAATCTGACTCCTGACAGCAGCAAGTAAATTTACCACATCTACGCCACTGGGACAGTTTTCTGAACATGCCATACAGCTTAAACACTTTGATACCCTTTCCTGTAATCCATCTGTCAGACCTATTTTCCCGTCAAGGAGAGCCTCAGACAGGACAAGCCTCCCCCTCGCCACCAGAGATTCATCTCGGGTCTCAATGTATGTAGGGCAGACAGCCTGACAGCTACCGCACTTCATACAACGATAAAACTCTTCCCTGTATTTTTCTAAAATCTTATACATAATTTAATTTTATCACCTTTGTTTAATTATTAAAATTTAATTATTATTTCAGTGTGTAAATGGGACGGTTGTTCATGCTCAACGGATACGCCCTTTTTTATCACTCAATCTGATAGTCACCGTTGCAGGCAGGGAAAAATGTAAATAGAACCGTTCCATTTACTATCCTCCTCACATCAATCCCCTCCACTAAAAAAAGATTGAGGAGATAGGGGGGATTTTAGAGATGAAAATAGGACAGCTTTTTATCAAGAAATCTGTTTTCATTTAACCTGCCCCATTTATAAAAGCAAAGTTTTTTCAAAAATTCCCCTTTTTTTCTTACCAGATTCCTCAAATTTAACATCTTGAAAATAAACAAGTTATTTTTTGCA
>JACQQJ010000079.1 GCA_016207035.1 Nitrospinota bacterium
CTTGAATTAAAGAGCACAATCATTACAATGTTTGTCCAGTTATATTGTTTTGCATCAGAGGTTACGATGGTTGCGAGGGAGGTTGGAACGGAGGGAAATCTTGGAGGTCAGGCAGTGGTAAAGGGTGTTGCGGGGACTTGGAAAGATTTGACTGACAATGTAAATGCTATGGCAGGAAGTCTTACATCTCAGGTAAGGGATATAGCAAAGGTAACGACAGCAGTAGCAAACGGCGACCTCTCCAGAAAAATAACAGTTGAGGCAAAGGGAGAGATACTTGAATTAAAGAGCACAATCAATACAATGGTTGACCAGTTAAATGGTTTTGCATCAGAGGTTACGAGGGTTGCGAGGGAGGTTGGAACGGATGGTAAACTTGGAGGACAGGCTGTGGTAAAGGATGTTGCGGGGACATGGAAGGATTTAACAGAAAATGTCAACGCAATGGCGTCTAACCTCACAAATCAGGTGAGAAACATTGCAGATGTAACAACCGCAGTAGCAAACGGAGATTTATCAAGGAAGATTACCGTTGAGGCGAGGGGAGAGATACTCCAGCTGAAGGATACAATGAACAGGATGGTTGACCAGCTGAGCACATTTGCCGCAGAGGTTACGAGGGTTGTAAGGGAGGTTGGAAGCGAAGGAAAACTTGGGGGTCAGGCAGAGGTTAAGGGTGTTGGCGGGACATGGAAAGACCTCACAGAGAATGTAAATATGCTCGCAGGAAATCTTACAAATCAGGTGAGAAACATAGCACTTGTTACCACAGCAGTTGCAAACGGCGATTTATCAAAGAAGATTACAGTTGAGGCAAAGGGTGAAATCCTTGAATTAAAGAGCACAATCAATACAATGGTTGACCAGTTAAATGGTTTTGCCTCAGAAGTCACGAGAGTTGCCAAAGAGGTTGGAACAGAGGGAAAGCTTGGAGGTCAGGCAGTAGTCAAGGGTGTTGCAGGAACATGGAAGGAACTTACTGATAATGTGAATATGCTTGCAGGTAATCTGACAGGGCAGGTAAGAAATATTGCCCTTGTAACAACAGCAGTAGCAAACGGAGACCTTTCACAGAAGATTACCGTTGAGGCGAAGGGAGAGATACTCCAGTTGAAGGATACAATAAACAGGATGGTTGACCAGCTGAATGCATTTGCATCTGAGGTTACGAGGGTTGCCAAAGAGGTTGGAACAGAAGGAAAGCTTGGAGGACAGGCAGAGGTCAAAGGTGTCGGAGGGACATGGAAAGACCTGACTGACAATGTTAATGCAATGGCATCAAATTTGACAAATCAGGTTAGAAACATTGCATTGGTAACAACAGCAGTTGCAACAGGTGATTTATCAAAGAAGATTACCGTTGAGGCAAAGGGAGAGATACTTCAGCTTAAGGATACTATCAATAAGATGGTTGACCAGTTGAGTGCATTTGCCGCAGAGGTAACGAGGGTTGCAAGGGAGGTCGGAACTGAAGGAAAGCTTGGAGGCCAGGCAAAGGTTGAAGGTGTGACAGGGACATGGAAGGAACTGACAGAGAATGTTAATGCGATGGCTTCTAACCTCACAAATCAGGTGAGAAACATAGCAGATGTAACAACGGCAGTTGCGACCGGAGACTTATCAAGAAAAATAACAGTTGAGGCAAAGGGTGAAATCCTTGAATTAAAGAGCACAATCAATACAATGGTTGACCAGTTAAATGGTTTTGCATCAGAAGTCACGAGGGTTGCAAGGGAGGTGGGAACTGACGGTAAACTTGGAGGTCAGGCAGAGGTTAAAGGTGTCGGAGGGACATGGAAGAGCCTGACTGATAATGTCAATGCAATGGCTTCTAACCTTACAAATCAGGTGAGAAACATTGCAAATGTTACGACAGCAGTAGCAAACGGCGACCTCTCCAGAAAGATTACAGTTGAGGCAAGGGGAGAGATACTTGAGTTAAAGAATACAATTAACATAATGGTTGATCAGTTAAATGCATTTGCATCAGAGGTTACGAGGGTTGCAAGGGAGGTCGGAAGCGAAGGAAAACTTGGAGGTCAGGCGGAGGTCAAGGGTGTCGGAGGGACATGGAAGGAGCTTACAGAGAATGTTAATATGCTTGCAGGTAATCTTACAAATCAGGTGAGAAACATAGCACTTGTTACCACAGCGGTTGCAAAGGGTGACCTGTCTCAAAAGATTACAGTTGAGGCGAAGGGAGAGATACTCCAGTTGAAGGATACAATAAACAGAATGGTTGACCAGCTTAGTGCATTTGCCTCTGAGGTTACGAGGGTGGCGAGGGAGGTCGGAACTGAAGGAAAGCTTGGAGGTCAGGCAAAGGTTGAAGGTGTAACAGGGACATGGAAAGACCTGACTGACAATGTTAATGCAATGGCATCAAATTTGGTAAATCAGGTGAGAAACATAGCGGATGTAACAACGGCAGTTGCAAACGGTGATTTATCAAGAATGATAACAGTTGAGGCAAAGGGAGAAATACTCCAGTTGAAAGACACTATCAATAAGATGGTTGACCAGCTGAGCACATTTGCCGCAGAGGTTACGAGGGTTGCAAGGGAGGTTGGAAGCGAAGGAAAACTTGGGGGTCAGGCAGAGGTTAAGGGTGTTGGCGGGACATGGAAGGAGCTAACAGAAAATGTCAATGCAATGGCTTCTAACCTCACAAGTCAGGTGAGAAATATTGCCCTTGTTACGACTGCGGTTGCAACAGGTGATTTATCAAAGAAGATTACAGTTGAGGCGAAGGGAGAGATACTCCAGCTTAAGGATACTATCAATAAGATGGTTGACCAGTTGAGTGCATTTGCCGCAGAGGTTACGAGGGTTGCAAGGGAGGTTGGAACTGAGGGAAAACTTGGAGGTCAGGCAAAGGTTGAAGGTGTAACAGGGACATGGAAGGAGCTAACAGAAAATGTCAATGCAATGGCATCTAATCTTACAAGTCAGGTGAGAAACATAGCAGATGTAACAACGGCAGTTGCAAACGGCGATTTATCAAGGATGATTACAGTTGAAGCAAGGGGAGAGATACTTCAGCTTAAGGATACCATCAATAAGATGGTTGAACAACTGAGCACATTTGCTGCAGAGGTTACGAGGGTTGCAAGGGAGGTCGGAACTGAAGGAAAGCTTGGAGGTCAGGCAGTAGTCAAGGGTGTCGGGGGTACATGGAAGGAGCTTACAGAGAATGTCAATGCAATGGCATCCAATCTTACAAGTCAGGTGAGAAATATTGCCCTTGTGAACACAGCTATTGCAAACGGAGACCTCTCTAAGAAGATAACAGTTGAGGCAAGGGGAGAGATACTTGAACTGAAAAATACAATAAACGGCATGGTTGACAATCTCAATATGATTATTGGAGAAATAAATGATGTGATGTCAATGGTAGGCGAGGGGAATCTCGCAAAGCTGATAGAGGTAGAGGCACTTGGCGAATTTGCATCAATGGTGAATGGCATAAACGGGACAATTGAAAGTCTTCGTGGAATCGTTACAGAGCTTAGTGATGCTGGGATAAATATCGGCTCGGTATCTCAGAATATGCTTAGTGCAGGACAGGAGATGAATTCTATGGTTACTCAGCTTTCAGGCTCTGTTGAGCAGATTGCTGATGGTGCAAATGCACAGGCACAGCAGATTTCAGCCGCATTAAAGGAAAGCGAAGGGGTAGGAAAGACAGCATCCAATACATTGACTCAGTCTGAGGGGATGAACAAGTCGGCAGAGATAGCCAATAAGTCGGTAGGAGAGGGCAGTAAGGCGATGGAAGACACAATTAAGAATACTGACCTCATGCTGCTGGGTTCAAAGGAATCTGTTTCAAGGATAGAGTCCCTGAGTAAGAGCAGTGAGCAGATACAGGAAATAGTAGAGGTCATAAGGGATATAGCAACACAGACAAATATCCTTGCCATAAATGCGGCAATAGAGGCTGTGAGGGCAGGAAAGCTTGGGAAGGGCTTTGCTGTTGTTGCTGAGGAGGTCAAGACCCTCTCCGCAGACAGCAAGTCACAGGCAAAGAAGATATCCACCCTTGTCCAGTCTGTTTTAAAAGAGACGGAAGAGACATCAACGACAATCAAGACAATGGCACAAAATGTTGAGACTGGAAGAAGGTCTATTGACATGACATCGCGGGCATTTGGAGACATCAGCCGTTCAATAGAGACTACATCTGAAACTGCAAAGGGCATCTCGGTTGCCGCCTCTGACCAGAAGAAGAGCATAGACTCAATCTCAGAGAGCCTTGATAAAATCAGCGGAATAGCGGCAGATACATCAACGAGCAGTGCCCAGTCGGCTGAAAGCACAAAGAGGCTTCTTGTCAAGACGCAGGA
Organism: Nitrospinota bacterium; assembly: GCA_016207035.1. GTDB lineage: Bacteria > Nitrospinota > Nitrospinia > UBA9942 > UBA9942 > JACQQJ01. The sequence goes on from JACQQJ010000079.1 coordinate 4,347, forward strand.
GCTTACAACTACAGCAACGACACTTGCAACAATGTCAGAGAAGCTCCAGCAGACAGTCGGCAGGTTCACAATTGAAGAGGCTGGGGGCAGGCAGGCAGGTGCAGTCAGGACTGCACCTGCGGTAAAGAAAGAGTCTCATACTGTATCGGCGGCTGTAAAGAAGGCGGTGCGTCCCGCCGCATCAAAGACAGCAGAAAAAGGAAGGAGAATATAGAAGGAGGTGGGAATTAAAATGGCAAATGAAAATATTCAGGCAGAGGCAGTTGCCGAGGATATTGAAAAAGACCAATATCTTGTTTTTAGCATCAAGGGACAGGAATTTGCAATACGGGCGATGAAGGTTCAGGAGATATCAGCCCCCATTTCCATAACAAAGGTTCCGACAGCACCTCCATACATAGAAGGGATACTGAATCTCAGGGGACAGCTTGCAACAGTCTTTGATTTCAGAAGGAAATTCGGTTTTGAGGAGAAAGCGAGGGATGAGGATACACGGATTGTCATAATTGAGCATGCAGGGTTTCCTATCGGAATGATAGTTGACAGTGTTGAAGAGGTGTTAAAGATTTCTGATGAAAGGGTTCAGCCTATGCCTGAGGCGGCATCAACACTTGTGTCAAAGGAGTATATTTCAGGGGTCGGCATGCTGGAAAAGAGACTGATAATAATGCTTGATGTTGAAAAGATATTGTCCCGCACTGAACTGCGTGAGGTAGAGGCGGCAAGGATGTCAGTTAGGTCAGAAAATAAGGAGTCAAAGTAATTTTAAAAGGAGGTGGATGATGGGAAAGGTTCTCATTGTAGATAATGCATCTTTTATGCGGAGTTCTCTGAAATACATTGTAGAAAAGGCAGGGCATGAGGTTGTCGGCATAGCAGTAAATGGTAATGAGGCTCTAAAATTATACAAGGAGCTTAAGCCGGACGTCGTCACACTTGATATCCTCATGGAGGGGATGGATGGGCTTACCGCCTTAAATAATCTAAAGAAAGATGACCCGGATGCAAAGGTAATCATGGTGACTGCCCTCGGTCAGACCGAAAAAGAGGATGAGGCTAAAAAACTTGGTGCGTCAGGTTACATAAGGAAGCCTTTCAAGGTTGAAGATATAGTTGCAGAGATTGGAAGGGTGATGGGGAAAGGTAGTTAGAATCCAGAAGTCAGGAGCCAGAATCCAGCTGGACTACTTGGTTTTATTCTGAATTCTGAATTCTGTATTCTGGGTTCCCATAGGGTATAGGATGATTCGTGTCTTAGTCGTTGACGACTCGGGTTTTATGAGGGCGTCTCTAATCCATATTCTGAAATCGGACATAGATATAGAGGTTATAGGCACAGCAGTTGACGGGAGGAATGCCGTTGAAAAGGTGAAGTTGCTAAAGCCCGATGTTGTCCTCCTTGATATAGAAATGCCCGTAATGGATGGACTTGCTGCCCTTTCATACATCATGGCAGAATGTCCGACCGCCGTATTGATTATTAGCGGGCTTGGAGAGAAGGATACAAGGATTGCAATCAAATCGCTTGAGCATGGTGCCATTGACTTCATAGCAAAGCCGTCAGGGGTCATATCTTATGACATAGAAAAGATTAGAGAGGAAATAATCAGTAAGGTTAAGATTGCGGCAGGCGTAGATGTCCACAGGATGGCACTTGAGCTTCCAAAAGAATTTTATGTCCATCACAGAGTAGAAGCTGCTGCAAAGAAAAAGATTGTAGTCATAGGGGCATCAACAGGGGGACCAAAGGCTGTGAAAGTCGTATTATCAGGGCTGAGGCGGGAGATATCGGCGGCTGTCCTTGTAGTTCAGCACATGAGAAAAGAGTTTATCTCATCTTTTGCAGAGAGGCTTAAGTGGGAATCTCCCCTTGATATTTCAGTTGCACAGGATAAAGGGGAAATAGTCCCCGGCAAGGTATTGATAGCACCCGGTGATTCCAATATAGGAATTGTCAGTGAAGGGAGCGGGAATAGGGTATCTATAATCAGTCAGGAGGCATCACATACTGTGTTGCCATCAATAGATTTTACAATGGAGTCTGCGGCTGACATTTACAGAGATGAATCACTTGGTGTAATCCTGACCGGAATGGGAAGCGATGGGGCAAAGGGGATGAAGGCGATTAAAGATGCCGGGGGGAGCACAATTGCTGAGGATGAGTCAACATCCGTCGTATTTGGCATGCCGAAGTCTGCCATTGAGATGGGGGTTGTGGATGAGGTCATGCCACTCAACAAAATAGCAGGGGCGATTATGAGGATGACATGAATAAAAAACTTATTTTAACCACTGAGATACTGAGGTTACAGAGGTCACAAAGAAAAGGTCACCAGTCCGGGGCACCCATCCAGTGGATGGGTCGCACCAGTCACCAGTTTTTTTACTGGTGCTCTGGTGCACTGGTGTCTGGTGTCCTATCTGTCTTCCTCTGTGTCTCCGTGCCTCAGTGGTTTATCTTCTATATATGGATGATGAGAAATTAGACCTATCAATTTTTCTGATGGAATATGTAAATGATGCCAGGGATGGTTTTCAGAGAGCGAATGAGTCTATTCTTGCACTTGAGAAGGACCGTGAGCATCCTGAAATGCTTGATGAGTTTTCAAGGGTCTTCCATACACTCAAGAGCTCATCAACAATGCTCGGTTTTGCAGACATCTTTGAGCTTGCCCACTCCTCGGAAGACCTCATCAGCAGGCTGAAGGAGAACAGGGAAAACATTACAAAGAGGGCAATAGACCTTCTCTTTGAGATAATAGATACACTGGAAGCAATGGTAAAGGAGAGGAGTGAAAAAAAGTATTCCGACTGGGGTAAAAAGGTTTCTGAATTGAAGACTAAGATTTCATCAGTAGAAGCAGAAGGCGAGGCTGTAAATAACAATCAGAAGGCAGTAAAAGGAAGTGAGATGCCTGTAATTGAAAAGGTTGATACTGTCCGCGTTCATATAGGGCTTCTTGATTCCCTCTTCAACCTCGTTGGAGAACTGATAATAACAAAAAACCGTATAGATACCCTCCTTTCCGGCAGGATGGAAAAGGAGCTGAAGACAACGCTCTCCTCAATGGGGAGGTTGCTCTCGTCAATGCAGGAGCATGTCTCAACAGCCCGTCTTGTCCCTGTGGAGGAGATATTCAGGAGGTTTCCAAGAATGGTGAGAGACCTTGCAAGGGAGAAGGATAAGAAGGTAGATTTGATCCTTGAAGGAAGTGAGATAGAGCTTGATAAATCAGTTCTTGACGCCATAACAGAGCCTCTCATACATCTTTTAAGGAATGCAGTTGACCATGGAATAGAGAGAGTAGAGGAGAGGGAAAAAAGCAAAAAGCCGACTGCGGGGACTATAAGAATGACTGCAAAGAGGTCTGAAAACCACATATTCATAGATGTTGAGGATGATGGAAAGGGGATTGACTTCATAGATGTTAAAGAAAAGGCTGTTCAGAGTGGTTTCATAAAATCAGAGGATGCAGTGCTGATGCAGGATAAGGATATTATCAATCTTCTATTCAGCCCGGGGTTTAGCAGTGCCGAAGAGGTAACTAATATATCGGGGAGGGGAATCGGGCTTCATGTGGTAAAGACTGCTACGAAGGAGCTTGGAGGCACTGTAGAGATTACGACCGAAAAGGGGAGGGGGACAAAGTTCTCCCTTTTGCTTCCGATAAGCACAGCAGTCATGCAGACATTGATGGTTGAAGAGGGGGATTTTGTATTTGCAATTCCCTCTGATATAGTCCTTGAGACTCAGAGGATGAGCAATGCAGACATAAAGGAGATAGCGAATGAAGATGTGCTTGTTTATAAGGAGAAGGTTATTCCATTCACAAGGCTCGGGAGTGTGTTGAATATACCGAATAAGCTTGAGAGGAATCAATCTACTGCAGTGATTTTGCAGAGGGGAAATAAGATTTTAAGTATAGGGGTGGATGAAGTTCTTGGCCAGATTGATAATATAATCAAACCATTTGACCCGATAGCACAGGGGTTTAAGGGTTTTTCAGGAGGGATTATCATGGGTGACGGGAGGGTTGCCCTGATGCTTGACATACTGACACTCTTTAATCTTGAGACACTTCAGGAAAAAGGTTATTCAATTTAGCGGTTAGCACTCAGCTATCAGCGTTCAGCTAAACCTGACGGCTGAAACCTGAAATCTGACAGCTGACAGCTGACAACTTATTTTGGGAGGTGATGATGAAAATAGAAAAATTTTCAGATGAGCATTATGACTTTATTGTAGAGATAGTTAACGTCGGGGCGGGTAATGCGGCGGGTGCACTCTCTAAATTGCTTGATTCAAGAGTTGAAGTCAAACAGCCAAAGGTGTATTTTGAGCCTCCTCACATAGTATCAAAAATTATAGGCGAACCCTCATTATCGGTCGCATGTGTAAAGATTGCTGTAATCGGAGACATGTTTGGAGATATGTTCTTCATCCTTCCTGAAAAAGACAAGGCGGTTGTCATCCATCTGGCTGAAAAGTCCATCATTGGGAAAAAGAAGAAGGGACCATTAGACATCTCGGCATTATCTGAGATAGGAAATATCCTTGCTGGGACATATCTGACAGCAATCCATGACTTCTGCAGGCTGAGGATTTACCACTCTATCCCTGAACTTATTATTGATATGCTGCAAGCTGTTTTTGATGAATATCTGTCAGGTGTCAAAGGTATAAGCGAAAATTTTATAACTGTTGAAAATGAATTTACAATCATATCTGATAAAGGAGAGGTCAAGTCAAAAACAATTTGTTTTAAGATGTTTCTGCTCTTTGCCCCCTCTGTCAATTCAATACGGAAATTATTAGATTCCTTTGACGAGGCAAAAAGGACATTGAAAATCGGATGAGCCATCAGCTATCAGTTGTCAGCAGTCAGGTTTAGCTGACAGCTATATTATTGTTTAGCTGATAGCTTCTTACTATAAATGATTATTCAGGTTGAAATGGGTGAGGGGGTTGTAATGGAATCTCCACATATAATCAAATCGGTTGGGCTTGGCTCATGCGTGGCTGTGATGCTCTATGATTCAAAGATAAAAATAGGGGGTCTCGCCCATGTAATGCTCCCTAATTCAAATCACATCAATTATAACAATTCTCATATATCATTCCCATACCAGTCTGCGGATACAGCGATTGAGACCCTCCTTAAAGAGATGAAAAGGATGGCGCCGCTGACAAAAAATATTGTGGCAAGGATGGCGGGCGGGGCAAGGATGTTTTCCCATTATGAGGGATTAATCGCAGGTATCGGAGTGCAGAACATTATGAGCATAAGAGAACTGTTAAGAAGGGAAAGGATACCGCTTATCAGTGAGGATACAGGAGGAGACCACGGAAGGAGTGTGGAGTTTCACCTTGACTCAGGGAGTGTTATTGTAAAGGCAATCGGGAGAGAGGATAGGGATATATGAATTCAATAAACCTCATCATGTGAGCCGATGTCAAGGAGATGGACAATGTCATCATATAGCTTGAATACAACTCTTAATTCAAATGTCAGTGAGCAGGCGTATTTACCTTCAAGGCTGAGGTGATGGCAAGAATCAGATGTTCTTTATGGTTAAAAATATGAAAAAAAGCCTTAATCACATATACGATAACTTAATAAATATGACAGCCGTTAGTGAGAATATCCTGAATGACTTTAATCCCATGACATTCAGCTTTGAATCAAGTATAGATAGTATCGTGGGGCAGACCCTTTTGAGGGGAGAGAATATGGAAGATAAACCTGAGATGGTAATGCTCCGCATCATTGACAAGGTTGGAGGATATGATTGGTATCAGTATGAATTTATTTCAGGTATCCTTGAGAAAAACTCCATACCCCTTGATTTTATTATTCATATACCAGATAACTTTAGTGCGAGGACTTTCTATTTTAACAATATCCCCAAAGAACCCCTTCTGAATGACTTTAAAGAAAATTTTGATAAATTCGGCTATCCTGTGAGGAATATGGTTTGTTACCTGAGCAACAGCTTCTGCCTTTTCTCAATGAATTATAGTAGAGATGTAACTGAATATGATTCAGCAGTTATAAATAATCTTGTAATGCAAAGCCTTTTTTTAAAATCACTCTCCGCACAAATAAAGGAAGTGGAGTTTGCCTTTAACTACACCATTTATGCCCTCGCAAGGGCGGCAGAGGCAAATGACGAGGACACAGGAAACCATATCGTCAGGGTCGGTAATTACTGTGAGGTACTGGCAAAGAGGATTGGGATGCCTGATAGTTTTCAATGGACAATTAAAATTCAGGTACAGATGCACGATGTGGGAAAGATACATACACACCCCGATATCTTAAGAAAACCCGGCAAGCTGACCCCTGAGGAATTTAACGAGATGAAAAAACATACATCCTGTGGGGCAAGGATATTGGGAGAGCATGACAGGCTTAATATGGCAAAGAACATTGCACTGACACATCATGAAAGGTGGGATGGGAGCGGCTATCCTAACGGACTTAAGGGGGAGCAGATTCCGATTGAGGGGAGGATTTTAACCATTGCTGACCAGTATGACGCATTGAGGAATAAGAGGGTTTATAAACCTGCATTTGACCATAACACAACACACAGGATAATTACAGAAGGGGACGGGAGGACGATGCCGTGCCACTTTGACCCTCAGGTATTAAATGCATATAAAGACATCTCATCACAGTTTGAGGAGATTTATGAAAAGATGAAGGGGTAAATGGAAAAAACTAACAACCTTCAACTTACAACACGCAACTATTGTTTTGTTGTCAGTTGTTAGGGTACGTCTCACTAACTTCTCCCCTTTGTAAGGGGAGGCTGGGAGGGGTAGAATCCTCCTTAATAATGGGGGTAAAGGGGTTGTTAATCTCTACCTCCCCCAACCCCTCCTTATAAAGGAGGGGAAACACTTAAGATTCCTCTCTTTAAGATGGAAGGGATGGGATAGGGAGTGTTTAATTTTACACATTTTAAAGGGAGGAAAGTATGAAGATACTTATCGTTGATGGCAGTAATTTCAAAAGGACACCGCTTAAATGTATCTTAGAAAAACGAGGATATGAAGTTTTGGAGGCAGAAAACAGGTATTTAGCCATATGTCAATAAATGCGAAAGAGTCAATGCCAGGGGGTGGGGTTTTGGGAGTTTATGCAAAAAATATTTATGTCAATGCAGGAGACAATGTCCTGCTGAAAGAGGGGAATTATGTAAGGGTTTCTCTTAGAGATAGTGGGAAAGGAATCCCTGAGGCGAACCTGCCAAAGATATTTGACCCCTATTTTTCAACAAAGGAGATGAGGAGCCAGAAGGGGATAGGGCTTGGTCTTTCAATTTGTTATTCAATTATTAAAAAACATAATGGAATTATATTACTTGAATCTGAGGTAGGGATTGGGACAATCTTTCATGTATACATTCTCCAGCATATGAGAAAATACCCTAAAAAAGAGAAAAGTTAGCAGGGCACTTAAAATGGGCATATGAATGGTCTTATTAACACCACAAAATTTTATACTTCAGGCTGTCCCAAAATATTTTTGATGTAAATCTGATAGTCCCTCCTAAAAATCTATTTGCCAGATTCCACTCCTCTTAATCCCTAATTACAACTCTTTTTTTTCCTCCCTGTCAGTCGAAAAACTGGTTTTTCAGAAATGAACCAGTGCACTTTTCAAGTTTAAATCTTAAAAAATTAGTGCACTTTTGGAATTTAATTGACCGGAAGGAAAATATTCTTGACATTTTATAAAAAAATAGATATATTTAAAAATTAGTGATTTATACTTAAAAAATTTCTAAAATTAATATAAAAATAATATTTTTTAATCAAAAAGTCAATTAAATAATGTGGGAGGTTGGTATGAAGATTGGAAGGAGGGATAATTGTTTATGCCAGGGGTTAAAATTAGAGATAATGAGTCTTTCGAGAACGCCCTGAGGAGATTTAAAAAACAGTGTGAAAAGGCTGGCATCTTATCTGAAATAAAAAAGAGAGAGTATTATGAGAAACCAGGCGTAAGGAGAAAGAAAAAAATGCTGGCCTCAAGGAAGAAGTTAGGAAGATTTGGTGCTCAATATTATTAAGAGGTTATCATGTTGCTTAAGGATAGGTTAATGGAAGAGATGAAGGATGCTATGAAGAAGAGGGAGCAGATTAAACTTTCCGCCATAAGGATGGTCAGGGCTGGTATAAAAAATAGAGAAATAGAGCTTGGAAGGGAACTGAATGATGAGGATGTAATAGGTGTCATTAAATCTGCTATTCGACAGAGAAAGGATTCTTATACACAGTTTTTAAATGCCAATCGGTTGGATTTGGCTGATAAAGAGAAAAATGAGATTGATATACTTTCAGTTTATTTGCCTGGGCAGATGAGCGAAGATGACATAAAAAAGAGGGTTAAAGAGGTTATCTCAGAGGTAGGAGCTTCTACATCTAAAGATATGGGAAAGGTAATGAAGCTTCTGATGCCTGAGTTGAAAGGAAAGGCCGATGGAGATTTGATCAATAAAATTGTAAAAGAGTCATTGCCTTAAATCTGGAGATCAATGAAAAATTGGTCAGTATATATTTTTTGTTTTCTGAATAATCTTCATCCTCATAATGAGTGGTAATAAAATATAAAATTTTTAAAACATGAATTCCACTAAATATTAATATTACAAATAGAGACAATGGACTATGGATTAGTTTTTTTTCCCATCACTAGTCCTTATCCAGAAGTCCCTTTAATCATGCTCTATACAATATGCCAATGTGTTTCAATCTTGTTCAAATCTTTTACTCTTATTGAGCCCTTTCTCTTTTTCCACTACTTAAAGAAAATATTGTTGGCAAAAACTTAAGCCTCTCAGGGAGGTAAAGTGGGGCGTTATATTACCGATGAGTTAGTAGAAGAGATAAGAGTCCGCAGCGATATAGTAGATGTAATATCAGAGCGGATACTATTAAAAAAGAGTGGCGCAAATTATAAAGGGATCTGTCCGTTTCATCATGAAAAGACACCCTCACTTGTTGTGAGCCCTGTGAAGCAAATTTTTCACTGTTTCGGTTGTAATACAGGGGGAAATGTATATCAATTTATAATGAAAATTGAAAACATTCCTTTTCCCGATGCTGTTTTATACCTTGCAAAGAGGTATGGAATTAATATACCTGAACAGAGAATACCGGGGGTAAATAAAAATCAGAAAAGTATACTTCATGATGTAAATAGATTGGCAGTAAATTTCTTTCATGGTCAATTATTAGAATCACCGCAGGGAAAGGTTGCAAGGAAATATTTAAAAGGGAGAGGAATAAAAGATGATACCACTGGGTTATTTAATATAGGATATGCTACTCCTTCATGGGATGGGATTCAGTTATTTTTTAAGGAAAAGGGGATTTCTGTTGATATTCAAAAACTTGCCGGACTTATAAAAGAGAGGGAAGATGGTGGAGGGTATGTAGATAAATTCAGGGACAGGGTTATTTTTCCAATATCAGATTCAGAGGGAAATGTTGTAGGTTTTGGAGGGAGGGTATTACATGATGAAGAACAAAGACCAAAATATTTAAATTCCCCTGAGACCCCTGTGTATAAGAAAGGGGATATATTGTATGGACTACATCTGGCAAAAGATCTGATAAGAAAGAATAAAGAGGCGTTTTTAGTTGAAGGTTATTTTGATCTGATAACCATGTATCAGGAGGGTATAAAGAATGTAATCGCTACATCAGGTACAGCACTGACGGAGAATCATATGAGGCTTTTAAAGAGATATACGGACACTATGAATCTAATCTTTGATGGAGATGATGCAGGGAGAAGTGCCTCTGCGAGAGGGGGTATGATTCTTTTAAATGGAGGGATGAAGGTAAGAGTTGTTCTGCTTCCATCGGGGAAAGACCCTGATAGCTTTGTAAAAGAAAAAAAGAGGGAAGGTTTTTTAAATATTGTTAAAGAGGCAAAACCTTTTATGGAATATATGATAGATCAGACAATAGCTGAATCAGGCATAAAAGATGTAAATGAAAAGGTGGATTGTATTAAAAAGGTTCTCCCCTTTATATCTGGTATAAGCAATTCAGTAGAAAAGGGTATATATATAGCATTACTCGCAGAGAAGACAGGGGTTTCAGAAAGGGCAATACTGGATGAGATAAATAAAAGATCCGATAAGAGGGTTCGGGGTTCAGGGTTTGAGATTAAAAATTCTCAACCCGAAGTCTCAAATTCCGATCTTCAGTCTATAACTTTTAATCCTTGTATGAGGGCAGAGAGGATTCTCATTCAATTAATGCTTTTAGATCATAAAAATATAGAGAAGATTAAAAGGGATATTTCTCCTGATGATTTTATTGACAGAGATATGGCAAGTATCTCATCCATATTATTTACCCTTTCTGATAAAGGTGATACTATAACTGTTTCTCGGGTAATGGACATGCTGTCAGAGGATAGATTAAAAAAGATTGCATTAGAACTGGTCCTTGAAGACATGGAATATCATGAGGTTGATAAGAATATATCAGATTGCATAAAATATATAAAAAAGAATAGGATGGGCGTAAAAAAGCTTTTCAATCAATTGAAAATGGCTGTATCAGAAGGTAATAACGAGCAGTTTCAAAAACTGCACGAACAGATTCTAAAAATAAAAAATTGAATGAGGTGCTCTATTTTTAAAATATATTTGGAGGAAAAATAAATTATGGGAAGAAGGCCAAAAATAGCAGAGGTAAATCGGCTTATCTCTATGGGAAAAGAGAAGGGATATCTGACCTATGAAGAGGTTAATGATATTTTACCTTCAGATATTGTATCTCCTGAGCAGATTGACGATATTATGATGCTGTTTGGTGAGATGGATATAGAACTTGTTGAGACAGGGCAGAAAAGTCAGAGGGTTACACTTGGAATAGAGGAGAGTGAGTTAATAGAGGAACAGTTAAAATATGAAGAGGATGCATTCATATCGTATGATGATCCTGTTAAACTCTATCTAAAAGAGATGGGAACGGTACCGCTCCTTACAAGAGAAGGTGAAGTGGAGATTGCCAAAAGAATTGAAGAGGGTCAGAATGAGGTTATTCATGCAGTTGTAAACTGTCCTATTACAATCAAGGAGATAGTTTCCCTTAGTGAAAAACTCAGGAACAATAAAATATCAATTCAGGAATTAGTAAACTGGGGGGATATAGATGAGACTGATATAAGCAGGATTCGGGAAGAGACTAAAAGGGTATTAAAATTAATCAACGAATTAAAGACTGTCAGCAAAAAACTGAACAATTTAAAAGTGAAACTTAAAGGTAAATTGAATGATAAAAAGAGGAAAAGGGTAGAAGAAGAAGAGAAGTTAGCAAGGAGCAATGTTGCGAGGATTATTAAAGATATAAATCTTGATCATGTGCAGATGGATAGGATAATACAAAAGATAGATGGGTTCGTTAAGAGGATCAAGCAGGCTGAAGAGACAATTGCACAATACTACAAAGAGATGAATATCATTCCTGACGAATTCAAGGTTTATTTAAAAAAAATAAGGGGAAGTAATAATTCCGTTAAATTGGAAAATAAAAAGGTCATTTCTAAAAATGTGCTCTTAGAATTAGAGAAAAAGATTAAGAATATATCAAGGAGGATAAAGCGGATAGAAGTAGAGGCTGGTATGACGAGAAAGGAACTTGTTGAAACCCTCAAGGCAATCGAGAGGGGTAGGACAAAAGATAAATTCGCAAAAAGAGAGTTAGCTGAGGCAAATTTGAGATTAGTAGTAAGTATTGCAAAAAAATACACGAACAGAGGTCTCCATTTTCTTGACCTTATTCAGGAAGGTAATATAGGTCTCATGAAGGCAGTTGATAAGTTTGAATACCGTCGAGGGTATAAATTCAGCACCTATGCTACATGGTGGATAAGGCAGGCTATCACAAGGGCTATTGCAGACCAGGCAAGGACTATCCGTATTCCGGTTCATATGATTGAGACTATAAACAAGCTTATACGAACCTCAAGGCACCTTGTCCAGGAGATAGGCAGAGAACCAACTTCGGAAGAAATTGCAGAGAGAATGAATCTTCCTGTAGAGAAGGTGAGAAAGGTTTTAAAGATTGCAAAAGAACCTATATCTTTAGAAACGCCTATAGGGGAAGAAGAGGATAGTCATCTTGGTGACTTCATTGAGGATAAAAAGGTTGTTTCTCCTGTGGAATCTGTAATAAAAATGAATCTGAAAGAACAGACATTAAAGGTTCTCCAGACATTAGCTTCGAGAGAAGAAAAGGTATTGAGAAAGCGATTTGGAATTGGAGTGGACAGCGAACATACACTGGAAGAGGTAGGGCAGGATTTTGATGTTACAAGAGAAAGAATTAGGCAGATAGAGTCAAAGGCATTAAGGAAACTGAGGCACCCCAGCAGGAGTAAATTACTAAAAAGTTTTATTGAAGGATAATAATCGATTCTTTTATCATAACATCAGGGCCCATAGCTCAGCTGGAAGAGCTACCGGCTCATAACCGGTAGGTCCCTGGTTCGAACCCAGGTGGGCCCATTTCATAAAGTTTACCATTTATAAAGGTGTTTAATCATTAAGTACCCTTTGCCGACGTGGCTCAGTGGTAGAGCAGTTGATTCGTAATCAACAGGTCAGGGGTTCAAATCCCCTCGTCGGCTTCAGTAAAATCTACTGGTTAAACAACATTATCTAACTCATTGAGAGGGATAGGAAAGGCAATCTTTAATCTTATTCTTATTGATGAACACTTGCATGAGATGAGGTGAAAAAAATTCAAAGGCAGAGACTGAAAATTCATTCCTGAAGCTCAAAAAAGTAAACCCCGTTAACCCGCCCTTCAGGGCAGTGTAACGGGTTTTATTTTATGGACATCTGTATGGAACAGTATGATGTTATTATTGTAGGTGCTGGTCCTGGAGGTTCAACTGCTGCAAAGAAATGCTCAGAGAGAGGTCTTAAGACCCTCATCATAGATAAGGCTATATTCCCAAGGTATAAGCCATGCGGTGGAGCCCTTTCCCTCCACACAATAAACTTACTCGATTTCGAAATTTCCCATGAACTTATTGAAAATGAGTGCACAGGTATAAGGGTTTACTACCGAGAGAAAACATCTACTTATGAAAAATGGGACAGGATAGCGGTGATGGTATCGAGAGAAAAATTTGATAATATACTCTATGAGAGGGCAAAAAAGGCTGGATGTATTTCCTTAATGGGGGAGAGGGTAATTTCATTAGAGAACTCGGGGGATTATATAAAGGTAAATACAGAAAGGGGGTCATATTTTGGGAGTTTTATAATAGGGGCTGATGGTGCACATAGTATTGTGTCAAATTTTTTAAATGGAGGTAATAAAGGCTATCTTTCTGCAATGGCAGTGATAACGGAGATTAAAAATCGTGAAACTGTATATGATAAAAAGATTCTCAATTTTTATTTTGGTGAGGTATACGGCGGTTATGCATGGATATTCAATCATGGAATTTACCTATCTGTTGGAATGTGGGGGACACAGTGGATTGACTCAACCCCCCTCAATTCCATGAAAAGGTTTTTAAACCTCCATAATCTTTCAACAGACCATATCAGAGGATATAAGATGCCATTATGGGATCGGAGGAGGAAAATTTATAGTGATAAGGTTCTTTTGATAGGGGATGCTGCAGGGTTCATTGATTCATTCAATGGAGAGGGTATTTTTCATGCCCTCTTATCAGGGAAAATAGCAGCTGAATCTATAGCAGATGCACTGAAAAATAGAAAATCTTCAGGTGATAATTATAAAAGAGGCTGTTCTCATATATTGAGTAACCTTAGGTATTCAATGTATTTCAGCCGGCTGATTTACAGATTTCCGGAGGTCTTTTTAAAGAAACTGATATCTGACAGAGGTTTTATTCATAGATACATAGATGACCTGATATTAAATAAGACCTCCTACAGAGATTATATAGGAAGGCTTATTAAGGATAATGGCGTATTGCACAATAAATAAACTTTCTTTTATTTCTAACAGTTTTGGTAACTCAGTCAATTTTTTATGTTCCTTTCAATTTTTCGATTGATTATAATAATTACGTTTTCCTTCCTTATGGGTTCAATTGCAATTATACTCTCAATACCCTGCAGAAATATAAATATTGTGCATTCCGTTGCCAGACTATGGGGCAGGGGGATATGCAGATTAACAGGAGTCACTGTCGAGGTGAGGGGAATTGAAAATATCCTGTGGGATAGATCACAGATATTTATTTCAAATCATCAGGGCATGTATGATATATTTGCACTCGAAGGCTATATGCCCTTAAGATTTTTATGGGTAGCAAAAGAAAGCCTCTTTAGAATACCGGTGATTGGCTTGGTAATGAAAAGGGCAGGGTATATTGGCATAAATAGATCAAGTCCAAAGAGATTCCTTAAGAGTCTTAATCACGCTGTGGAGGAAATAAAAAGCGGTAGATCGGTTATTATATTTCCCGAGGGGACTCGTTCACGAGATGGTAGTATTGGGAGGTTTAAAAAGGGGAGTTTATTTCTCATATCAAAAACAGGCGCACCTGTTGTCCCAGTTGCTATCAGCGGGAGTTTCAATGTGATGAGGAGGGGTGAATTCAGGATAAGGCCGGGAAAGGTCAGCATTTTTATTGATAAACCGATTGAAGTTAAAGAAATATCCAGAAGTCAAGAGGGGCAGTTCATGGAAACTTTGAGGGATATCATTGTTAAAAATTTTCAAAAGTTAGAATCAGACAGGATGCAACTGAGAGGATGAGTTAAATGAACAAATCTTAGGGAATTATTTTAAATTTCAATTCTTAATAGTGTTCAGCTAAGAAATGTCTTTTATTTATCATGATTTAGAGAATAAGATAAAGAAACTAAATAAGATTGGGGTTGCACTGTCCAGTCAGACAGACCTCCGCATACTATTAGAGATGATTTTAAAAGAGGCGAGAGAATTTACAAATTCAGATGCAGGGAGTCTTTATAGAAAGGAGGGGGACAAACTTATATTTGAGGTGGCACAGAATGATACCCTTGACAGGAGACTCAGTGATAAAAAAAGAGAGGCATTTATACCATTTCCACTTCCCCTTACAAAAACGAGTATTGCCGGTTATGTTGCGCTGACAGGAATAACTTTGAACATACCTGATGTGTATAAACTGAAAGGGGAAGAGTATAGCTTCAACTGTGAGTATGATGTAAGGAATAATTATAAAACGACATCCATGTTAGTGATACCCATGAAGGACCATGAGGGAGAGATAATAGGTGTACTTCAGCTGATAAATGCCATTGATGAAAATGGAAATATAATTTTATACTCAAAGGAGCTTCAAGAACTAATATCGTCATTAGCCTCTCAGGCGGCAGTCGCTATCAGGAATGCAAAGCTTATAGAGGATATAAAAAATCTCTTTGAATCCCTTGTGAAATATTCTGCTACTGCTATAGATGCCAGAAGTCCCCATACAGCAGGTCACTCCCGCAGGGTATCTGAGCTATCAGTAAGAGTTGCAAAGGCAATAAATGAGGAAGTGGATGGACCACTGTCTGATATAAAATTTTCACCTGTTGAAATAGAAGAACTGAGGATTGCAGGGTGGCTGCATGATATTGGAAAAATAGGGGTGAGGGAGTGGGTATTGGAAAAGGCAAATAAACTAAATGCCGATAGAATGGAGGCGATTGGAAACAGGTTTCAGCTTATCGGGGAGAAGATGAAAAGTGAATCATTAAAAAAGAAAATGGAGGTTTTAGAAAAATACCACCAGTCATCGGCAATCTGTCATCAGATATCAGTTATTGATGAGGAATTGAACACTGCACAGAAGGAATTGGATGATGAAATAGAATTTCTGAAGAGGGTGAATGAACCCGGTTTTTTGAAAGATGAAGAATTAGAGAGATTGAAAAAGATTGCAGGTAAAAAATTTTTAAACTCAAATGGCAATGAGGAGCCTTGCCTTACAGAATTTGAATTTGTTAATCTTTCTGTGAGAAAGGGAAACCTTACAGATGAGGAGTATAAAATTATTCAGTCCCATGTAGTTCATACATATAACATATTAAAAAATATCCCTTTTACAAAAAACTTAAAGAATGTTCCTCTTATTGCTGCTACCCATCATGAGATGCTGAACGGGGCAGGATATCCTCATGGATTGAAAGATGGCCAGATACCAATCCAGGCAAGGATAATAGGAATGGTTGATGTATTCGATGCCCTCACTGCAGCTGACAGACCCTATAAAGCAGCTATCCCTCTTGATAAGGCACTTCAGATACTTCAATTTGAGGCACAGGATAACCGATTAGATAAAAGACTTGTAGACCTCTTCATTGGAAAGAGGTTATATGAAGAGACTCCAAAACAAAATGATTAGGTTTAATTCCATCAATAGATTGTATAAACTCCTTCTTACCTTCGTATTATTTTTTTTCAATCTTTCAGTGAAATAATTCAGCCTTACATAATCTTGTAGATACTCTTTTTATCCTGACAATATCCTTGTGCGCCACCATATATAATTCCAGGATTATTAAAAAAGTAAAAATAATACTTGACAGCATTTTACAATTCAAATATCATTGATAATGATTTTCAATATCATTAACTGCAAGGGAATAAAAGAGGAGAGGGGGTGATGGGCATGGTTATTTGAATATGTATGACCTTTGTTTTGAGGGTCTCATTTGATATCACAGCTTTTCTTTATAGGTGTATTGTTAGTGGTTATAGAGACTTTGTTTAAAAACAGGAAATGGTAATTATTAAAGTGAAAAGAGGTGTGTATGTGTATTGCCTTGATAGGTGGTATGGACAGGCTGAAGAGCGATTACAGGAGAATGGCTATTGAATATGGTGTTGATCTTCGGCACTTTGAGAGGGACTGCCCTTGTTTTGAAAAAAGACTCAATGGGATGGATGCAATAATTATTTTTACGAACAGGATATCCCATGGTGCATGGAAAATGGCACTATCGAAAGGGAAAGGTGCAGGTATTCCTATTTTGATGAGTCATTCCTGCGGCATGTCAAGTCTGAAGAGGTGCCTTGATAAAATAGTAAACCCCGTTCGAAAGACGGAGACTTTCTAACGGGGTAAAGGGTAAATCAAGAAGGAAGTGATGTGAGATCCAAGATAGAGAGTGAAATGAAGCGAAAGGTTTTAGAATTTCAAATAAGAGAAAAAGAGGAGGGAATATGAAGGCTTTAAAATGTGTGGTGCTATCTATGATTGTAACTGTTTCAATCTTTGTACAGGTAATTTCAAATGTCTCCCCTTGTTTTGCACAGGAGGAGGAGATTAAGGAAATGAAGAACCAGATCCAGATAATAACAGAGGAGATAGAAAAACTGAAGCTTGGGGCAGTGGCAGAGCCAAAGTATGAAAGTTTTATGGGTTTGGGCCCTGCGGCATCCAAGGTATATGGAGTGGAGAAGGGATTATCCATAGGGGGGTACGGTGAGGCATTCTACTCCAATTATCAGCATTCATCAAAAAAGGATTTTGCCGATACAGCCAGATTTATATTATATGCAGGGTATAAGTTCAATGACTGGATTATCATGAACACAGAGCTTGAGTTTGAGCATGCAGGAATAGGAAATTCAGGTTCCAAGGAGCCTGAGGTCTACACTGAATTTTCATACCTCGACTTCCTTTTGAATAAAGGCTTTAATCTGAGGGGAGGTCTGATGTTGATACCTATAGGTCTTATTAATGAATATCATGAGCCAACTGTTTACCATGGTGTCCTTAGACCCGATGTGGAATTAAATATAATTCCGAGCACATGGAGAGATATTGGTATCATGGCTTTTGGAGATCTGGGTGGTCTGAAATATAATGTTGCCCTTGTAAACGGACTTCGGGCAAATAGTTTTACCAGCAGCACATGGATACGCAGCGGTAGACAGCAGGGAGCAAAGGTGAATGCTGATGCATTAGGAACAGTAGTCCGCATTAGCTATGAGCCTCTCACAGACCTTATCATCGGTGGGACATATTATTCGGCGAAGGCTGATCAGGGGAAGGGAGGGGATCAGGATGCATCCACTGATAAAGAGGGGACAGTAAGTCTCTGGGATGTCCATGCCCAGTATCAATTAAAGGGAATCAGCTTGAGAGGACTTTACACCAGAGGTTATCTGGATGCCAATGACGTTTTTAAGGCGGATGCTACTTTAAAAAAAGTTGGCAAGGAGGTTGAGGGGTGGTATTTGGAGGCAGGATATGATATTATGCCCTATATAAAACCAGGTTCAGAGATGTCCTTTACCCCCTTTGTGAGGTATGAAGCCTATGATACAAACAAGGAGGTCTTCAACGGACAAACGAGGGATAAGACACTGGAAAGGACAGTAGCAACTTATGGCATTGGATTTAAGCCTCATCCGAATGTGGTTATAAAGGCTGATTATCAGGTGCGGGAGACATCATCAAACCTTTTAGAAGGGAAAGGTACCAATCTGGATGAGAACAAGATCGATCAGTTCAATCTTGGCATCGGATTTATATTCTAAATGTAAAGATTTTAGCCACAGAGTACATAGAAAAAGACAGATAGGACACCAGACACCAGTGCACCAGAGCACCAGTAAAAAACTGGTGACTGGTGACTAATGACTGGTGACCTTTTCTTTGTGTCCTCTGTGGCAAAAAAGTAGTTTTCCATTGAGAACCTTAACTTTCATACTTATCTTATCCATGTCCGCTCTTTTGATCAGCCCTGCAATGGGCAAGGTCTACATTACCAAGGATGATGCATTAAAAAAGGCATTTCCTGAAGCCAGTGAAATAGAAAGGCTCAACCTATTTTTGACCGACAGTGATATGAACAGGATTCAAGATATCTCAGGGGCAAAGGTTGAATCAAAACTCCTTACCTATTATAAGGCACAGGGAAAAGAGGGAATCCTCGGTTATGCTATTTTGGGGAGCCACATAGTCAGGACGAAGCCTGAGGTCTATATGGTTGTTATAAACCCTGATGGAAGCATCAGGTATGTTGAAATTCTCGCCTTTTATGAGCCAGAGGAGTATCTGCCTCCGAAAAGGTGGTATGGGCAGTTTGCCGGTAAGGTGCTTGATGATAACCTCTGGCATAAAAGGGGAATAAGTGCTATGACAGGGGCAACATTGAGTGCCAATGGCATAACCCAGGAGGTGAGAAAGGCACTTGCAGTATTTCAGATAATGATACTAAAGAAGGGGGATTAATAGTATGTTTCTAAAAATCTGTCATTTCCTTCACAGGGGGGTCGGGCTGTTCGTGATACCCCTTATACTTATTTCTACAGTGACAGGGTTATTTCTTATTCACCGGGATAGTCTTTCTCTGTATGAAAGACCTGTCCAGAATTCCATCTTACTCTGGTTATATGGAGAACCAAAGACCTTTGAAATTGATGGTGAGAAGGTTACAGAAGGGTATCCACCCTCATGGGGGAAGGCATTGGCAGCCTTTCATGATGGAAGATTTAGGGGAAGATCATTTCTCTTAGCTGTAGATATTCTCGCCATTTCCCTATTCATCCTGTCTCTGACTGGACCATATCTCTACTTAAAAAAGATTCAGCTGAGGAGGGGTATACCTGTGTTTGAAAAACTGGATGACCTCGATTACCTGCAGATATTGGATAGATTTAGTAAAATGAAGGGGAAGTCAATGGAGATAAAGGATAGAATTGATGAACTCCATAAGATGGTGGAACATATATTCAGTCATACCAGGGATAGAGAGATAGCCCTCAAGGCCCATGAGCTTCTATTCATAGAGGATCATATAAGGGAATTGGATAGTAAAACCCATGAGATTGTTGAAAAGATGAAAGATACTGCCAACGGGAAATAGTCCACATCCTGTCTCCGGAGAAGATTGGAAAAAATATTTCAATCAGGATAGAAATGACGGAGAAGGATTGTATCGAAAAAAGGAGATTTAAATGGGTAATGTGGATTTTAAAAAGGGGAATATAGATATCTCCATTATCATTGTCAGCTACAATGCAAAAGAATATCTGCGGAACTGTCTTTATTTCATATACTCAAACCGTCATATAGTAAATTTTGAAACAATTGTTGTGGATAACAACTCAATTGATAAGAGCCCTGAGATGGTAAAAAGAGAATTCCCACAGGTGAGATTGATTGAGAACAAAGAAAATATAGGTTTTGCCAGGGCAAATAATATTGCATTAAGGGAGAGTCAGGGCAGATATATCCTCCTCCTCAATAATGATACGATACTGCTGCCAGATTCTCTTGATATAATGACTATAGTAATGGATAATTCACCAACTACAGGTGTCTTAGGATGCCAGTTGATGAATACAGATGAAAGCCTTCAGGAATCATTTAATCGTATACCTGATATTTTCACAGAATTTATAAGAAAGAGTATCTATAATCAAAACATCGGAACCAGTAAAAATATCTTTGGGAAGTACCTTTACAGAAAATATCAAATGGAACAGGATGTGGATTGGGTAACCGGGTCATGTATGATGATAAGAAGAAATGCTTTAGTAGATATAGGTCTTTTGGATGAGAAGTTCTTCATGTATTTTGAGGATGTTGATTTATGCTGCAGAATAAGAGAGAAAGGGTGGAAGATAAAATATACCCCATCGGCAAAGGTAATACATGTAGGGGGAAGGAGTGTTCTGTCAAATGCTCCAAAGGCTAATTTAGAATACAGGTTAAGCCAGCTATATTTTTACAAAAAGTATCATGGAATGGTGAATTTGCAAATTCTTAAAATATATCTCCTGGCTAAACTTGTTTATAATATTAATATATGCATGTGGCATCTGATTTTCAAAAAAGAGAGAAATAGAGATAAGGTAGAAGAGATCCATTTTTTAGGCAGACTTTTTGTCGCAGTTTTTAGATATAGCTGATGATTTCTTTGTAAACATTGCAAAGTCTTTCTGCTATGGAACCCCATGTAAAATTTTGAAGAACCCTTTCCCTCCCCATCATTCCTAATTTTTTCCGCAAATCTGAATCTAATATCAATTTTTCAAGAATCTTTGATAGGGCAGATATGTTGCCTTTCTCAAAGATAAGCCCGGCATCCCCGATTATTTCAGGGATCTCTCCGGATGAAGAACCGACTACCGTAACCCCGCATGCCATTGCCTCTATCAATACCCTCCCGAATTGCTCTTTCCAGCCTGTTGTAGTTAAGGATGGTAAGACGAGGATATCTATTTTAGAATACATAAGGGGCAAATAATGATTTGGTACAGCATCAAGGAAGATTGTATTATCTGCAACCCCCAGTTCAATTGCGAGGTCTTTAAGTATCCATTTTTCTCCGCTGCCGATTATCAGGAGTTCACAATCTAAAGGTTTTTTTAACAGATTGGATACTGCTGTTATCAATAGAGATATTCCCTTTTCCATGGTAAGTCTGCCAATATAAGCAATTCGCACTTTTCCCTTCTTATTCAGAGAATCAAAATTTTGAAAGGAACCTTCGGTTAGATTCCCCTTCTCTTCGCTCAGGGCTTTGGCTTTGCTCACTACATGCTTTTTAAAAAGATTTTCATCGAGACCTACCGGAATCTGTCTTATAGTCCCTGAATAGCCCTTATTTCTCCAGACGGATTCCCCCTCTTTGGGCACCGTAATTAATAAGTCAGTATTATTTAGTATAAATCTCTCAAAGAGGGAAAAGGGAAATCTCTGGTTGATAATCATGTTCTCAAAACTCTGAACAACTATCTTTGAAGAGAGAGAGGCAATTCTGACAAAACTTACCATTTCAAAACATGCTAAAGAGTAAGGCTCTTCAAAGATATGGACAATATCAGGTTTAAATTTAGAAAATACTTTATACAGGTTATAAATTTCAGGATAAAAGAAGCCCTTAATCCTGTCTTGAAAGATGACTGAAAGGGTAATGAGGCGATATCCATTAGATTCCCCCGCACATAAATTATGTGCGGGGTCACTACAGGCTTTATTTAAACTATCCACCCTCTGCAATCTCCCACCTTCAGTCCATCCCTTTGGACAGATTACTAAAAGTTCATGCCCTTTATTTGCCATTTCTCTGAAAAGTTTCCGGTATTCAGGCTCAACCGCAGCATGCCATGTGAAAATTATCTTCATTTTAGACTTTCAAAAACCTTTAAGGTCTCTTTTGCTGTCCTTTCCCAGGAGAACATCTTTATCCTTTCAAAACCTTTACGGCGCATATTATTTCTCAATTCACCATCTTCGATAACCTTTCCTATCACATTGGCTATCTCTTCTTCATTATAGGGATTGACCAACATTCCAGCATCCAAGGCAACCTCAGGCATAGCCGAACAGTTTGAGGTAATAACTGGGCAGCCACATGCCATTGCCTCAACAATAGGCAAGCCAAATCCTTCATAGAGAGAAGGGAATACTAATAAATCGGCGCCACTAAGGAGTATGGGCATATCTTCTGTAGATATATAGCCTGTCAAAATAACATCTTTTTTAAGGTTTAAAGATTTTATCATGGCAATAATTTCACTGTATGCCTCTCCTTTTTTTCCTGTGATGACCAGTTGATGATTGATTACCCTTTTTGATTTGCAGATATGAAATGCCTTAATGAGTCTTGGTAAATTTTTCCTATACCATAAGAGACTACTGGTGTTGATGATGTAATTGCCTTTTATTCCATATCTTTCTTTAACACTACGGATTAAATCTTTATTGGAATATGATTTATATAATTCTCCATTATAACCCAAGGGAGTCACGGTAATCTTGTTGGGGCTTATATTACAGTTTTCAATAATATCCCTTTTCGTTGATTCGGATATAGCAATAACTTTGTCTGCCTTTTTAATGGCGTATTTGATGGCAATGAAAAAATGTACCTTTGCAGATAGTGAAATCGGACTTGTAAGATATTCTTTTAAGGGATGCAGGTCATAAACAGTTATCACACTTTTTGTCTTTAAAAAAAACGGCAGTTTCTCATGGGGAATAAAGGCTACCTCGTATTTCCCATCTATAAACTCAAAGGGCCATCTGAGATAGGTCCATAATTTTGGAAAACTTAATATTTTCTCTCTAAAATTTTCTGCCTCTATTTTATGAAAGAGGGGGATATTGGAATAGAGGAAATATTCATTTACTCTATCTATTTTTGATAAGGTTTTGAGGAGATTGTAGGTATAGTATCCTATACCATTAAGTCTTTTTTCGCTTAATACCTTTGCATGAACGGCTATTTTCATGGCATCGCTCCGCTCTCTATAGGTTTTAATCTTGCCAGACAATATATCCCTGTTCCCTGAAGTTTTAGAAATTTTAAAAAGGGTATAAAAAGGGTAGCAATACCTTTAAAGGTATAATCTTTTACCTGCATTAAGACTGCTGCATAATTTATAAGTTTCTCATTATGAGAGGTCATACCTTTTTGAATTGTACTGTAGGCAATTCTAAATCGAATTTTACCTTTTAAAAACCTTTCAATATCTTCTGTATCGAGAGATTGAATTACCATTTTAACTATTTCAAAGCCGTGTCTCTCAAAAAAGCGGGATATGGAAGAGCTATTCCATCGGGTCAGGTGGTGGGGTGGATAGTCACCTTCTCCCATCCATTCTAAAAATCTTTCCCTGTTAGGTACGCTTAAAGCGATATACCCTTCTGGTTTAAGGCAGCTTTTCAGCAGTCTTATAAAACTATTGGGATCGTCCAGATGCTCTAATACTTCAAAAAAAGTAATAACATCAAATTTTTTATTCGGATGGGAAGTTATAAAATCTTCTAAACTGACAGGATAAACCTCGTCAAATCTAAATCGCTCTTTTGCTGCTCCAATCATCTCTCTGCTAAAATCTATTCCAGTAACTGTGTAACCCATCTTCTGCGCTTCATGAAGAAAGAGTCCGGGGCCACATCCTATATCTAAAAGATAATTACCATTTACCTTCCTGTCGTGCAGAAACTGTTTGTGACGCCACTCTAATTTCTGACCGAAAATCCTCCAAAAAGTATAATCCTCGGATTCTTCATACCATCCTGAGCCAGGATTTCTCATCGGGTCAGAGAATACCACATCGCATACAGAGCAGTTATAGAACTTATAGTCCTTCCATACTTCAACAAGATTTAATCCGCTTCTTTCACAGCAGATAGGACACTGTATCATGCTCTCTTTTTAAATTTCAATAATCCTTGTATGTGTAACGGTCTTTTTTAATTCCAATAACACCTTTAAATACTCTACTGATGTATTTCGCTATCTTTTTTTCCTTTGACAGGACAAACCATGTAAGAAAGCTGAGAATCTTGAGAGTCCCCTGCACCTTTTTACTGCTGAGTACAATTAAAAATGCCCACCACTGTAATTTCTCGGCCGAGTGCTCGACCGTGAAAAATGGTGGAGTCCTTTCAGTCAACCAGTAATCATCTGTGATAAAACCTCTTTCATTGGCTATTTCAAAAAGCTGAGTCCCGGGGTATATTTCTGCAACTGCCACTGAAGGTACATCCAGTTCCAACCTCCTAACCAACTGAATCGTTTCATATACTGACTCTCTATCCTCTCCAGGATTGCCCACCATCAGGTATACGCCTCTTGATAGCTTGAATTCCTTGAGGAGATCAAATGCATTGATTATCTGTTCAATCGTAATCTTCTTCCCGATTGTTTTGAGAATCCTCGGTGAACCGGATTCAATACCTAATGCAATATGGTCACAGCCGCTTTTTATCATCCATTCAAGCTGCTCCTTGTCAAAGGTATTCACTCTCGTACTGCAACTCCACTTTATCTTTAGCCCCCTGTTCAGCATTTCTTTGCACAACTCGGTCGTACGCCTCTTTTGCAAGGTAAACTCATCATCGAGAAAACACACATATTTAATACCGTAATCTCTTAAAAGCATTTCAATCTCATCAACCACATTCTTTGCGCTCCTTGCCCGCCATGACCTTCCCCAGAATTCTGTTGTAGAACAGAATTGACATCCGAAAGGGCAACCGCGGCTTGCTATCATGTATGCCTTGCCGGTTTGAATCAGATAATCCTTATATAAGTCATGGGCTGGAAAGGGAATTGTATCAAGGTTCTTTACGAAAGGTCTTTTTCCCATAATAAATACTTCACCATCCTTTTTGAAAGCGATTCCTTTAACATCATCCAGAGGTGCATTAACCTTGAATGCATTGAGTAGCTCTACAATCGTTCTATCCCCCTCACCAATACATACAACATCAACAGGTGTGTTAGACAATATCTGCTGGTACATAAAGGAAGGGTGCATTCCACCCATTACAACCTTGATAGACGGGTTAAATTCCTTTACTATTTGAGCAATCTTGAACCCTGCAATACGATTTATTGTAAAACAGCTTAGTAAAACAACATCAGGCTTAAAATCTTTTAAAGCTTCAAAGGTTAAACCTATTGTTTCAGTCCATTGCATATTGAAATAGTTACGGAATTGAATATCAAAATACCCGTTAGCCCTTAGCACAGACACGAGGTATGGTATGCCCAGGATATATTCTCGCCTATTTTCAGGCGTGGAAGAAGATGGATTTATTAATAAGATCTTCATCTGTACTGCCCTTTACCATATCACTGCAATAGAGACCTTCATATGACGATCTCATATCCACTATGGATTAAAATTTTTGATTAAAGGTACCTCGAAGATTTAAGACATACTCTGCTTCTTTGACCTTCAGTGCATAAGAGATGGCAATATAGATTGCAGACCCTATCATTGCTGCCATTAGTAGATTTAACGTCAAGGCGATGCTTGAAAAATTGCCTGCATATTCCTTTGTGACTGCAATAAAACCTGTACTTACGAGACCCATAATAGTTGCTGCTAAAAGGTGTTTGAAAAAGACTTTTAACATAGGTGATAGAAGAGGGGTTTTAAGTCTCCTTCCAAGGGAAAAAGCAAGGACAAGCATGTGAGCTGTGGATGTGATTGAAAAGGTCAGCGGTATTCCTGCAAATCCAAATATCCTGCTTAAGGAAAGTATTAATACGATATTCAGTAATATGATAAGAATACCAATAACAGATAATTTCTTGATATCTTTCAATGCGTAAAAGACCCTGCTCATTACCGTAACTGCAACCAGTCCAAGTAGTCCAAACACATAAAAAAGGATCGCCGTTGAGGTCAGTTCAGTAGACTGAGAAGTAAACTCACCTCTTTCAAATAGAAGCTTCACCAAAGGTGTTCTAAAAATCAATATCCCTACAATAACAGGTGTTATAAAGAAGGAGACAAATCTCAATCCCTTAAATGCATGTTCCCTTAAGCTATTAAGATCACCAACTGCCGCATATCTGGAGTAAGCTGGTAAAATTACAGTCAATCCAGCCAATATAAACAAGTTTAAAGGGATATTTATAAGTCTGAATGCGTAGTTCAGTGCTGCGATACTCCCCTCCGGAAAACCTGCTGCTACACTTCTCTCTATAAGTATGTTTGCATAATTTACAACTGTAGCAGCAATAATTGGAAGAAAAAGTATCCCCATTTCTTTCAAAACAGGGTCACTCATATTTATATGCAATGAATACCCCAACCCTTCTTTATAAGATAACAAAATCAAAGAAAAAATAAAGAAAACGTTTCCCACTATAAACCCCAGGGGTAAAGAGTAAATATCTAAACTATTTTTTAGAAGTGTTAAAAAAACAATGATAAAAGCAAAATTAAAGAACTTTCCCAATGCAGGCAATGCAAAGCGGTTGTGGGCATTCAGACGACATGACATTGTTATCGCTAAAGGCATTGTTATTACTAAGATTAACAGCAATCTGGTTATTATAACAGTTAACTCTCTTGCCTCTGAAGAGAAACGCCCTGCTATTAATTTAATTAAATAAGGTGATAGCACAAAGGTAACAATTGCAATAAAAGAAAGAATAAGGATAGAGATGTTAATAACGGCACTGAAAATACTATCGGCTTTACCATCCCTTTGTTTGACTATATAAGTAGGGATGAAGATCGCATTTATTCCAGCAATAAAAAGGTCGTAGAGTATCGTTGGTATGACTAAGGCAAGAAAATAAGCATCTGCCTTCCAGTTGGTGCCAAAATTGTTTGCAATAAGAATTTCTACAATAAAGCCCAATAACTGTCCTAGGAAAGTAAAAATTACAGTGATACTGATTGCCTTAATCATTTTCCCGTTAAAGGCACTTTGAAAATACCTCCCTTGAAGTCCCTTAGAAGCTCAAAGGAAGACTTAATACTCTTTTTGTTGAAAGCCTAATTTTCCCTTTTTCTTTTGATTTAAGACAGTAAGAATGTTCCTGATTAAATAGGGGTGAAAAACATAATCAGCATGTAAGATGTAAAGTTGCTACTACCTTCTGTGGATCACAAAGTCTATTGAAAGTCTTACATGCCTCTTCAGTTCTCTCTTCTATAAGCCTGATTCCTCTGGAATTGAAGTAATCCCTTACCTCTTTGAGAACCTTCATCATCCCGGACGCGCCTGTGCCAATAATTAACAACCCACCTCCCCTCTCCCCTCCTTCAGAAGGAGGGCGGGGCATCCATCCAGTGGATGGGTCGGGGGAGGTCAAAACATCCTTTAAATCATCGAGACGGAGGACATGGCCCTCTTTTCTCCACCAGTTTGATATTACCCTGTTATTAAGTATTATGACATCAGAGGTATATCTTTTCCCCCCTATTACAATGTTTCCAAAACTATAAGAATCAATTTTAATTCTCTTTTCAGCGATCTCCTGTACTTCAACCTTGTATTTATTATAGCATTCATAGCATATCTTCCCCATTTCAGTCTCCATCTTCATAAATTCTTCTTTAGCCCCAAGATACCTTCTGCATTTAAAACAATTATATTGTGAGCTTGTCGAGCCGATTGACATGTTAGATATTATAATGCAAAATACCATTTAGGGGTAAATAAAAATGGGGCATATACGATATACCTATAAAAAGAGATGGATTGTATTTTGTATCTCTCTGATAGATTCAATAGGCTACTTTGTTGCAAATATCCTTAAAAGGTTTAAAAAGCCACATCCAGCACCAGATTGTATAAAGAATATATTGATCTTTAAATTAGACCATATAGGTGATGTCCTTATGGTTACCCCTGCACTGAAGTTTTTAAAATCGGGGTATAGAGGTGCATCTATAACTGTAGTTGTTGGTTCCTGGAGTAAAGATATTTTAAAGGATAATCCTGATGTTGATGAAATACTGGTATACGATGCATACTGGTTTAACAGAAATAAAGGCAAGAAATTTAATATGAAAAAGACATGGAGATTTATACAGGAGATGAAGAGAAAGAAATTTGATATCTTTTATTCCTTTCGTGGTGATTTTATGGGAATTCTTATCGGTGCAATTCTACGGATACCGATTAGGATAGGATTCAACAATGGTGGCGGTAGTTTTCTTTTGACTAACTCCCTTACCCCTTTAGAGAATGCCCATCAGATAGAACAGTTTTTATATGCAGCAAGAGAGAATAGCTTCAATATTCAATTTTGCCCTGGAGATAAAGATTCCCGATCATATTCATATGCTGAGAAAAGGGACAATATTGGCGAAGAGAATCTCATGCGGATAGTAATTGCAGGAGAAGAGAGGAGATTTGCTGATACCTTTATAAAGCAATACAGCATGCAATCCTCCTGGCATCCTTTTAAACAAGGGGCGGATGGGGGGATTTTTGTTGGATTTCATATGGGAGCCGGTTACTCCTCTAAATTGTGGATACCGGAAAAATATGGAATATTAATAAAAAGGCTTCATGAAGATTTCGGGATCCGTGCCATACTGGTTGGGGGAGAGGAGGACGAGGTGATTATCAAGAGAATTCAAAATATAATCTTGGATACAGGCTCAATGAATTCTGCAGGAAGGACAAATATAAAAGAGACTACAGCTCTTATTGAGAAATGCAGGTTATTTATAGGGAATGATTCAGCACCAGTCCATATTGCAGCAGCGGTGGGTGTCCCTGTCATAGTTATTTTCAGTGCTGCCAATAATCCTGCTGGATGGAAACCTTTTGGAAAAGATGTCATTTGTATTACAAAGGATGTCCCCTGCAGATCCTGTGAAAAATCTGAATGTGTAGATACAAAATGTATGCGTATGGTAACAGTGGATGAGGTATACGATAAGGCAAAGGAGATTTTAAAGCGAACAGGTGAACAAAAATTAAAATTGAAGCAAAGGATTCAATAGATTTTCTCAGATGATAGGTTTCCTGTCATTCTCTCATAACGATGAATATATTCTTGGATGCCAGATTTTATAAGCGTTCTGGCATAGGGAGATACATAGAAGGTCTTTACAGGGGGGTTATTGATTATAAACCAGAGATAAAGATTATTGCAGCAGGGAATGGTCAGCTTCTCTCAGAAGGACTTTTTAGAAGACAGATGGTATTTCCCTTTGATGCCCCTGTATATTCTTTGAGCGAGCAGATTGAGGGTAGCTTGTTGGTAAGGAAATTTGGGCGTATGGCTAATGTCTTTCACTTCCCCCATTATAATGCCCCCTGGTTTTTACCAGAGAATAGTGTTGTGACTGTGCATGATCTTACACAATTCCTCTTTCCAGAGTTTTTTGGCAGGTTGAGAAGGTGCTTAGCTCCTCTTGTATTAAGAAACACCTTAAAGAAAGCGGGAAGGATTATAACAGTTTCAGAGTCAACTGCAAAAGATATTACCGATTATTATCCTGAAATTGTTGATAAGATCAGGGTAATACATAATGGCATTTCTTATGATTTTAAACCGTTACCAGAAGATAAAGTTATTGCATTTAAAAAGGATAAAGGGGTTGAGGGTTATATCATGTATGTAGGTAATAGAAAGCCACACAAAAATATAAAAAGGTTGATAGAGGCCTTCTCCAAAATCAGAATTCAGCATCACAATCTGAAGCTTATAATAGTTGGAGAAAAATTCTCTGATATTGACGAGGTTGATGAATGGATAGACAGGCTTGATTTAAGAGATGATATTATTGAGATAGAAAGGGTATCTCAAGAAGAATTGCGTGGATATTATTGTGGTGCCATAGCACTTGTCCATCCATCGTTATATGAAGGTTTTGGGTTTCCACCCCTTGAGGCAATGGCATGTGGTATACCTGTAATTGTTTCAAATACATCCTCTCTTCCTGAGGTCTGCGGGGATGCTGCCATATATTTTGACCCTTATAATGTTTCCGATATGGTAGAGAAGATTAATCTTGTTTTGGAAAATGATGGCTTGAGGATAACCCTTGTCGAAAAAGGATTTAACCGTGTTCGCTCATTTTCATGGCAGAGGAGCGCAGAAGAGACTATAAATGTCTTTAAAGAGATTTCAATCTAAGGGAAAAGGGGACGGTTGTTCATGCTCAGTAATGAGGAAAAGATATTGAAAGAGCGTGGTAATTTCTGGCTGAGGTTTTTAGACCGCTATGTGGGTATACCATTTCTCTGTTTTCTTTCGCTATTTAAGGGCATTAAAAAAAGATCAGGGTATAGGATAGAAAATGTCCTTGTTATCAAGATCGGCGGAATAGGTGATACCCTACTCTTAATACCAATTTTAAAGGCTATAAAAAATACCCATGAAGGGGTTTCATTAACAGTAGTTTGCAGTAAAAATAATTATGAAGTTTTAAACCGCCATCAGTTTATAGATAATC
>JACQQJ010000055.1 GCA_016207035.1 Nitrospinota bacterium
AAGCCTATCATGACTGCACTCAGGGGAAACTTATGGCGGCGGGAGCATGAAATCACCATTCTCAATTGCCTGAGAAAATAAGGAAAGTTGTAAAGTCCTGTTGAATGGTCTCTAATTGCAGATTCAATATCTTTATTATCTCTGTTATTGCTATCCATTTTTCCCAAATTATACTACACTGCAATCAGACTTACTACAATTTTTAAATAGTGCATAATTTGGGTTAATACGAATTTTTTATATTCTTCCTTAAAGGGAGATCATGGGATGGGATAAAATTGATATAACCTGCGATGGTCTATACCCTTGCAGTTACAATCTGCAAAACACCTTTTGATAGAAATCTTCTATAAAAATCCACAAAACCAGCCTTGATAATTTCTGTCTGCAAATCAGCCATGATAAATTTTCTGGCAGTATCGTGCTCTACTAAAAAAATAAATCCCCTTTCTAAAAGCCCTGAAAACCCTTCAGCCTTATGATAATCAAGAATGACAAGGATCCCCCTTTTCCTCAAAACCCTTTTAATCTCTGATAGTATATGCCGTATTTCCATCAATGGCATCTCATGTAAGCCCAATGAAACAATAACCCTATCAAAGACCCCACTCCTGAGAGGAATAGAAACTGCATCGGCTTGAACAAAGGAAACCCCTATCCTTTCCCTCTTTGACTTATCCCTTGCTACCCTGAGCATGACCATAGACAGATCCATCCCACAGACATATGCCCCATCCTTAGCCGCCATAACTGACAGTGAAGCAGTACCGCAGAATAACTCAAGTATCCGACTATTTACTATAGGTTCAATTTGATCGAGGACAGATCTTCTTATATTTTCTTCACCGCCAACAAAGAGGCCAACTAACCTTATACCAAAATCATAGAGAGGTGCAATCCAATCAAATATTTTTCGGTAGTAGGATGCCTTTCTAACGCTGTAATCACCTGAAACCATATCCTACTTTTTTTGAGAAAAGACATCCTTTGCAAGGAAGATAAATGTTACAAATATCCCAATAAACACGAGGAGGGCCCCTGTCCCTGCAATGGGTATTACAGACTCCTCAGCCCTTTCTATACCAAGAGATGGTATTCTATAACCCATGATAATCCAGGAAAGGGGATAGATAAGTGCTCCAGCCCCGATAAGAATTGATACTACGGTTTTTACCCTGTCAGAGGCACTTGTAAAGGCAAGGACTAAAGACAAAATAATAGTAAGCGCGCCAAGTCCCATAGCATGTGCATGCCCCCTTGTCAGTCTTCCATGAGCGATTTCCATATCAGGTTTATCATGTCCACCCGTAAAATTGGACTTTATTCCTCCATCTCCAGGATGTGTATGTCCCCCCTCCTCATGCTGATGCTTCTCTTCATTTATAGTACTCTGCTCTTCCTCTTTATGGGTATGACCTTCATGGGCACTTGCCTCTCCTTTTATATACTGATAAATATGACGACCATATTTAAATGGTTCAAAATTCCACGAATTATTTTGGATACCTTCGGCATGTTCATGACCCTCTCCTTTATGTTGATGCTCCCCTTCACTAACACTACTATTTTCCTCCTCATTCTGTTTATGACTTTCTTCATGAGCACCCATCTCTCCTTCTCCATGCTTTTCAGCATGTTCAGATAGATGGATATAGCTTGGGTTTTTTTGTGCTGCTGCTGCCCTCCTGTTAAAGCTTTCATGGATACTCTCATGACCCAATACTAAATAGAATGACCAGCCAATCCCAAAGATAATAGCCGCTAATCCTACTAAAATCCCGTAACGAACAGGCTTAAAAATCTCACCCATTTTTCCCCTCCCTTTAAATTTTCTTTAATCGTTTTCATTCCTGAATCAGGTTAAGGGCTGATTTGAAATGCAGTATACATTGCGTATTTTAATTGTTCTTAAGGTTTTATAAAATTTTTCTATCTCATATTTGAGAAAATTTAATATACAAACAAATAATATCATTGTTTTTAATAAATGACAAATATTTTAATACGATAAAATTTTATGGTCTCAGAGAGCTTAATCTCATATAGTTTGGAAAATTATACCATGTAAACTCAATTTGAAATACGGAGTATCCTTCAATTAATCCTTATAACCTTTTAATAAATAAGTGATTTTAGAATTCACGGATAAAAAACTGAGAACTTTCGATAGATACCTCTATTGAATAATAGAGAGATAAAGATTATAATGGATAATCTGCAGCAAGCTACAGGGATTTTTAATTTACATAAATATGGAATTCTTAATTTTATTTATTATTGTCTTATTCCTTTCCTATGCAAATGGATCAAATGATGTTTCTAAAGGGATTGCTACACTTGTAGGAAGTGGTGTAGCTAACTACCAGAAGGCTATTCTCTGGGGAATAGTATGGACAGCGATTGGCTCGTTAGCATCAGCCATGATCTCAGTTAACATGCTGACGACCTTTGGCAAAGGTTTTGTTACTGATACCGTATTTAACAATTTTGATTTTCTCTTCTCAATTACCGCAGGTGCATCTGTATGGGTTATTTTAGCATCGGGAATAGGTATGCCTGTATCTACAACTCATGCTATTGTTGGTGCTATGGTAGGGGCAGGTCTTGTCTTCACTGGATGGGATGGAGTCATGTGGGGTTCGGTATTCAATAAGATATTCATACCCTTGCTCTTAAGTCCATTACTCTCTTTTACTCTAACCTTTATTATATTTAGACTTATAAAAATACAACTCTATGAAGCTGCAAACTATTGCCTCTGTCTTGAATCAAGGCAGAATGTATTCGTGCAGTGCTCCAAAGGTGATACTGCTCTATCCACAGATACTGGGGAGGTGGGGATTGTGGTGGACGAGGAGAAGGTATGTAATAATAATTTTGTCACTACACTGAGATTGAATCTGCTTGACATTATGCACTGGATATCCAGTGGTTTTGTATGTATGACAAGGGGATTGAATGATACACCTAAGATTGCGGTAATTATCCTATCTTCCAGTTTATTTACCTCTCCATGGATATTCTTTTTTCTGACATTGGCAATGACAATCGGAGGCTATCTTTATGGAATGAAGACCACGGAAACTCTTTCATTCAAAATCACCAAAATGAATCATACAGAAGGATTCACTTCCAATCTGGTTACAGCCATTTTAGTCGGTTCTGCTTCTTATTTTGGGCTTCCGGTCTCAACTACCCATGTATCATCCAGTGCAATCATTGCCTGCGGATTTAAAAAGGGGGGAGGATATGTTGATAAAAAAATTGTAAATGAGATTCTCTTAGCATGGCTTGTCACTGTTCCAGCATCAGCCATGTTCTCAACCATCGTCTATTTGATACTACGCACCTTATAAATAACAGGGATGGATGAAATAATGACTATAAGAACAACACCAATTAATAGAAAAGAGTATGATATATGCAATGGGTGCCAAACTGCCAAAACCGCTGATCCAGTTTTTAAGTCTATCCTTCTCAAGATAGCGGTCAACCTCAAAAACTCTTATAGTTATAACGATAGCTATAAGAATACTAATGAAGACAGATAATTTAACAATGCTAATAATTCTATTCTGCTGACCATGGAATTTCCCAGGTTTACCAATCACAGGTTGAAGATAAATGCCATTATATAAATTACCAAAATCAGGGCACCTGATATCGCTGCCACAAGTTTCCACATTGCACTAATCCAGTCTATCGGCGTAAAGTTAGAATCAATATATCGCAGGATATATGCAAAGGCAACAACCGATTGAGCTGATCCTATGTGAGTCAATGACCCCCCTGTTGCATATCCTGCGATCTGTGATGCTGCAAAGAGAAACATACTTGACATCCCTTGAATTGCCCTTGATGCGAAATCTGCCACTACATTATTATCAAGTATAGCGGAAAGGAGGGCAGAGACTATAAACTGGATAACGGCAATATGGGCATGCCCGATGGTCTCAACACCGTGTTCTATAAGTTCCTTCATCTGATCAAAAAATCCAACCGCTGTCAGGAGGGTAATTGAAAGAAAAAGGGGGAAGAGGAAGAGATATTCCTTGTATTCATGAACCGCTTCATGAAAGGCAAGTTTGCGCATCTTTGGATGGGGTAATATCCCGAGTAATGCAACGATAAAACCAGCCATTGATGCTATAAATAGTGGCACATTATGATTACTTGCATGCCAGATTAACAGACCTATGAAGGGGATAAATGCAATTTTTCCCCATACCTGAGCAGCGCGTCTCTGAAGACGTGTATTGTCTAAAAGACGGTCAATGATATCTGCTTCAATCAACTCCTGTTCCATACCCCTGTGATCATTTTTTTTTGCCCTGAAATGGTAATATTTAGAAACAGGTTCTAAAAACTCCTCTCCTAAATACTCCCTAATAAACCTATGGACAGTTTCTTTATCTACTCCTGCTATGATCATTGAAGAGATTGGGTGATGTCCTTCATGATAGAAATCCCTGACATGAGCAGCCTTGTCCCCAAGTTCATCATAATATTCCATCAGCATATCCTCTAAATCTTTACTCTCTCCTTTACGAGCAGCCTGCAAGAACCGAATATCTGCAATATTCTGTTCAAGGACATCCAGATCATTAAGTGGTATCAACTTACCTATTAACCAACGGTATATAAAAATAGCTACTATTATAAAAGTTACTACAGCCATTGGCATCGCATACTTAAGAAAAAATGAGTCTGGAAGCCCAAGATTTGATTTCATTATGAGATTAGGAGGCTCTCCATAGGCAAGCCACATCCCGCATACTGTAGTCAAAATAACTGAAACCATGATAAAAAATTTAATACCTTGTTCTTTAACCTTTGCCATAATTAAAATAATAGTCAGCACCCGTATAGTCAGACCTATCATTGATACCCCATCCATAATACCGGAGGTAAAAGATACTAATGCGCAAATAAGAATGACTGTAGCAAAGACACGCCCTTCAAAAATCCTCAATATATTCATACTGATCGTTTCAAGCAGTCTTGTCTGCGAAATTACACTCACAAAAAAGGTCAGCCCGAGGATAAAGAGCATAGTATCCGCATGTATCAATTTTTCAAGACCGTGCAATGTGATGATATTCTCCTTAAAAGCCTCCCAAATGGCATGCCCTCCACTTTCTAAAAACTCCTGACGCAGCTGGGATTTTGGCCACCACATGGGGAAGAAAGTGACAAGAATAATAAGCAGTGCCCCATATGTTATGGCATTTTTATCAATCCTATATTTTATTGACCCGAAGATAAACAGGGCTATTATAGTAGCAAATACCTCTATTCCCAGCAGATTGGGGCTGGCAGGTGCTGTCCATGTAAAAAAACCAATAAGGACTGCAATTGCACTGCAAACCAAAAAATACCACTTTGCCTCTATATCAACTGTATTATTAGATGATTCAATTCCTGTGGACATGCCTGCCTCCTAAAATTTATATCTCACAATATACATATATCTGTTCAAGATTGATAATTTTTAAAGTTATAAGTAAACCCCGTTAGAAAGACTTCTCCTTTCTAACGGGATAAAAGAAACGAATAATTTTAATATCAAAATAAAAATCACAAGTCAAGAATATTTGCTTAAAGTTTTTCTCCTATAAGGCATTTTAAGTGAAATACTACTGATTCAGCCAATCCCTCCAGGTCATAACCCCCTTCCAGAACCGATACAATCCTCCCTTGACAGGTCTTATCAGCTAAACTACAGATAATATCGGTAAGTTTACCAAAACCCTCACTGGTAACTTTCATAGATCCCAGTGGGTCATTCCTGTGTGTATCAAAACCAGCTGAGAGCATAATCAAATCAGGCCTATAGCGAATTATTTGCGGACAGATTCTTTCTTTAAAAATTGATATATATTCTTTATCCCCTTGTCCTGCGGGGAGGGGGAGGTTCATTGTAAACCCCCTCCCCTCCCCTTCTCCGATTTCGTCAGTCATACCAGTTCCAGGAAAGAGATTCTGCTGGTGAATGCTTGTATAAAATACAGCAGGGTCATTATAAAAAGTATGTTGTGTGCCGTTACCATGATGTAAATCCCAATCTACAATAAATATCTTGTTTATCTTGTATATCTTCTGGGCATATGCAGCACCGATGGCAATGTTATTAAAGATGCAAAAACCCATCGCCCTATCCATTTCTGCATGATGGCCAGGAGGCCTTACCGCACAGAATACATTATCCACTTTGGCCTTAAAAACAGCATCCACCCCAGCAATGACCCCACCTGCTGCAAAAAGGGCAACATTATAAGAATCTCCTGAAATTACTGTATCAGCATCCAAATTCATTCTATAATGAGGACTACCTTGCTCACTGCAGGTTTTACATGCCTGTTCAATACTATTGATATATTCTTTCGTGTGAATCCATGAAATCTGTTCTACGGTAGCACGAAGAGGACTTATATTGATCAAGGTTTCCTTTAATTTTTCCTTTTCAACACACCTGAGAATTGCAATAAGGCGGTTTAAATTTTCAGGATGGTTACCTGTATTATGTTTTAGATATACAGGCGAATAAATAAAACCTGTCTTTCTCATTGAGAAATGTTTTCAAATAATTAATTATATGAAATAATATTTTTGATTTTTTATTCTTACCCCATTAATCTCTGAACTTTACATGACATTGAATACATAAATCAAGAAGGCGGGATGTAATCTGTTGAATTTTTTTCATATCTTCTTTTTTTGATGCCTTGATTAATCCCTCTAAATTTGTGTGAAATTTCTCATCAATTTCAATGAACTCTTTAATCTTATCATTGTTCTTAGGAAGAGTAATTTCCCCTCTTTCAATTGCCTCTTCTGTCTTGTTCCTCGCCATATGAACATCATGGAATGCCTCCTCTATTCCATGAAGGTTGTTTCGTACTATAGATTCGATGAGATTCTTAAATGCCTCATTGAGCAAGACCATTTCCACCTTTAGAGGATTTTCAGTTACCATTGTCTTATGCCCTTCGGAAAATGTTAATGCAGATAAACTCAAGGCTGCAAAAAAAACTATAATGGACAATCTCTTCATAATTTAATACCTCCTTCATTTATTTAAGCCGATCAACTCTTTACGAGATAAGAAGCTATGAATACTGAAAAAAGGTATATTATTATAAAGCATTTAATCTATCTTTTAAAGGAATTTAGGAAAAAACTTGCAATTTTATAATTCCTATGTTATTTTTTTATTAGAATGTAATTTTTTTTATATTCTTTCGCAGGTTTCATATTGAAATCCTGCACATTACCCGAAAAGTCAAGGTTTGTTAGGTCATAAAAAGTGGGTTTACTTAAATGAAGTACCCACTTTTTTTATTTGGAGGTGAGATACAATGATTCGAAAACCTCACCGCGATACTAACATAATAGCAAAAGTGGAAAACTTGATAAACCCTGTTCTGGAGTCAGAAAGTATGGAACTGGTTAATGTGGAGTACAAAAAGGAGGGCAAGAGCTGGTATTTAAGGATTTTTATTGACAAGCCATGGAGTAAGCAAAACGAAACAAAGGGAGGGATTACTATTGATGATTGTCAGAATATAAGCCATCAAATAGAAAGGTTATTGGATGTGGAGGATGTAATTCCTCATTCTTATATTCTTGAGGTATCATCGCCTGGTATTGAACGACCCTTAAAAAAACTGTCTGATTATAATAGATTTAAAGGTAGTTTGATACAGATATACTTGTATTTTCCTCTTCAGAACAAAAAGAGTATCGTTGGTACAATTATGAAAGTTGAAGGTGACATCATATCAATTGAAGAAGGAGATACTGGAAAGATTGCAGAGATACCGTTTAAGGATATATCAAAAGCCCATTTAAAATATGAATTTTAAATTAAAACTAAAGTTAGATACCCTGGAATTGATTAAGGTATACTGATTAAACTTGAGTTGATTGACTAACATGAGTATAAATTTAATTAATATAATAAACCAGATAGGGAAAGAAAAGGGTATAGACAGGGAGAAGCTGATTGATGCGGTAAAAGATGCAGTTATTTCTGCATCCAGGAAGAGGTTTGGTTTCTCTGAGAATTTAGAGGCTGTACTGAATGAAGCTACCGGTGATATAGAGCTATTTGTCAAAAAAAATGTTGTTGAAAAAATCATGGATACTGAAAAGGAAATCACATTAGAAGATGCAGCTAAAATAAAAGGAGATGTAAAATTAGGTGATACCGTAATGATTCCATGCAGTGTGGGAGAACTCGGCAGAATTGCAGCACAAAATGCAAAACAGATTATTCTTCAAAGAGTGAGAGATGCTGAACGGGAATCAGTTTTCGGTGAATATAAGGATAAAAAAGGGCAATTGATAAATGCTATCGTCTTGAGGGAAGAAAAGGGAGATATCATTGTTGACCTCGGAAATACAGAGGGAATAATCTATAAAAGAGAACAATCTTTCAGAGAAAATTTTAAGAGAGGCGATAGGCTCATGGCTTATGTTATAGATGTCAAAAAAAACTTCAGAGGCCCTCAAATCATTTTATCAAGAACCCATCCAGGTCTCCTCATTAAACTCTTTGAGCTTGAAGTCCCTGAGATAGCCGAGGGGATTGTTGAGATAAAGGCAGCTGCACGGGACCCTGGTGGGAGATCTAAGATAGCGGTATTTTCCCGCAAAAATGATGTAGATGCTGTTGGAGCCTGCGTTGGAATGAGGGGGATCCGTGTTCAGTCGATTGTTCAAGAGCTCAAGGGTGAAAAAATAGACATTGTTGAATGGTCTGATGACCCTGCAACTTATGTCAAGAATGCCCTCAGCCCTGCTGCTGTATCAAATGTAAATGTTAATATGATTGATAAATCAACAGAGGTTATTGTTCCTGATGACCAGTTATCATTGGCTATAGGGAAAAGGGGTCAGAATGTAAAACTGGCAGTAAAACTTTTACACTGGAAAATAAATATAAAAAGCGAAACTGAGTATAAAAAGGGATTAGAATCAAAATTAGAATTAAAGAGTTAAGGTGTTGATGAGTTAACAGGTTACTCACTTATTTAATGTTGAGACCCAGTAACTCTCACATTTCTGAACTCCTTTCACTGGAGGTGGTTTCTCTGCCAAATATAAGGGTTTATGAATTAGCTTATCAGATTGGTATAAAAAGCAAGGAGTTAATTGAAGAGTTAAAAAAACAGGGTGTTACTGTAAAGAGCCATTCCAGCTCCATTGACGAAGAAACTGCCCTTCTTATAAAAGATATACTTACTGTATCAAAGAAACCTCTTCCTGACAAGGTTCAGAAAAAAGAACCATCTCCACCGTTCGTTGAGCCAGGAGAAGCTATCGAAGAAAAAATAACAATAGGGGTTAAACCATTACCTGAAAAAAAACCAAAAGAAGAACATGAGGAGTTAAAGATTTCTGAACCTTTAGTAATAGAGAAAAAAGAAAAGATAAAGATTGGTGCTGCTATCACGGTAAAGGAGTTATCTGAAAAAATAGATGTGCCTGCGCATGAGGTTATAAAAAAATTAATGGGTATGGGGATTATATCCAGTGTAAACCAGGTTATTGATCAAGAGGTTGCACTGTTAATAGCAAAAAAATTTGGATTTGATGCCGAATTGATCAGCATAGAGACAGAAGAGATATTTGTTGAAGAGGAAGTTGACAAAGAAAAATTAATTCAACGCCCCCCTGTTGTAACAATAATGGGTCATGTTGACCATGGCAAGACATCATTGTTAGATGCGATAAGGCAAACCAATCTAGTAGCAAAGGAGTCAGGTGGTATAACCCAGCATATTGGTGCTTATGAGGTGGAGGTGGATAAGGGTAAGATAGTATTTCTCGATACACCAGGTCATGAGGCTTTTACAGCAATGAGGGCGAGGGGGGCTCAGGTTACCGATATAGTGATTCTTGTTGTTGCAGCAGATGATGGAGTAATGCCTCAAACAGTGGAGGCTATAAATCATGCTGAGGCTGCAGGCGTGCCGATAATAGTTGCCATAAATAAGATTGATAAACCAAATGCAAATCCTGATAAGGTTAAGCAGGATATTGCAAATCTCAATCCACATCTCCTGCCTGAGGAATGGGGTGGCAGGACAATATATGTTAATGTCTCCGCTAAAAAGAGGATAGGTATTAAAGAGCTTCTGGAGATGATAATACTGCAGGCCGAG
Organism: Nitrospinota bacterium; assembly: GCA_016207035.1. Classification (GTDB taxonomy): domain Bacteria; phylum Nitrospinota; class Nitrospinia; order UBA9942; family UBA9942; genus JACQQJ01. The sequence continues at coordinate 10,170 of JACQQJ010000055.1, forward strand.
ATCATGGAACTTAAAACAAACCCTTTTAAGCAGGCAAAAGGTATTGTTATTGAGTCTAAACTGGACAGGGGAAGGGGACCTATAGCCACAGTTCTCATTCAGAAGGGGACACTGAGCGTAAGCGATCCATTTATAGCAGGTCTCCATTTTGGTAAGGTAAGGGCAATGATAGATTATAAGGGGATGAAAGTCTTAGAGGCAGGTCCATCAATACCTGTAGAGGTTTTAGGAATTTCCGGTGTCCCTCAGGCAGGAGATTCTTTTATAGTTGTATCTGATGAAAAGAAGGCAAGGCAGATTGCATTATTACGAATGCAAAAACAGAGAGAAGGCGGGCTTGGAATAAAAAAAAGGGTGACGCTCGATGAACTTTATAAACAGATACATGAGGGGGTTGTAAAGGAACTCAATCTCATTATAAAGGCAGATGTTCATGGATCTATCCAGGCGCTTACAGACTCCTTTGAAAAGTTGGGGACTAAGGATGTAAAGATAAAGGTGATCCACAGTGCTGCCGGTGGAATCACCGAAACAGATGTAATGCTTGCCGCTGCATCCAATGCAATAATAATAGGATTTAATGTAAAACCGACTGATAAGGCTGTAGATCTTGCCAAAAAGGAGCAAGTTGAATTAAAATTATATACAGTAATATATAATGCAATCGAAGATATAAAGGCGGCACTGGAGGGTTTATTAGAGCCTACAATTGTAGAACGAATTATGGGAAAGGCTGAGGTAAGACAGGTATTTACTATACCAAAAATTGGTGTCATAGCAGGTTGTTTTGTCCTTGACGGTATAATACAGAGGAATGCTGACGTAAAACTGGTACGAGATAGTGTCATCGTATATCAGGGGAAGATAGGCTCTCTCAGGAGATTTAAGGATGATGTAAAAGAGGTGCAGACTGGATATGAATGTGGAATTGGAATAGATAATTTTCAGGATATAAAGGTTGGAGATACTATTGAACCATTCTTTTTAGAAAAGATTGCAAGAAGACTGTAAAAGCAGTTGTCATTAATCTGTAAATAGTCAATAGTAAAACTAATTACTGATTACTGGTCACTGATTACTGTTTACTAATCATGGCTGTCGGGGTTTGCAGGATTGAGCTTTTTCTTCATGGTAATTCCTCTCTTAAGGGAAAAAGGCAGATATTAAAAAGTATTAAGGATAGGGTGAAGAATAATTTCAATGTCTCTATTGCCGAGTTAAATAATAAGGATAAATGGCAGATTGCAGAGATAGGAGTTGCCGCTATAAGCGATGATAAAGGGTATTTAAACAGCATTCTTAACAAAGTGACAGACTTTGTTGGTAAAATGCATATAGCCGAGATTTTAAACTATACGATAGAGATATATTGAATATAAATCAAAATTTTTTCATTCGAAAATACCTTTTAACCACAGAGCTTTGTGGCTAAAATTTGAAAAATCTTTTGTGGTTGGCATATCTATGAAAGGAGTACACATGCAATTCAAAAGATCTGAGAGGGTAAGCGAGTTAATGCGAGAAGAAATTTCCTCCATACTTATGCGGGAGCTCAAGGACCCACGGATAGGTTTTATAACACTGACCCGTATTGAACTATCTCAAGACCTTCGTAATGCCAAGATATTTGTCAGTATCATGGGGGGGGAGGATGAAAAGAAGAACACTATGAAGGGACTTGAAAGTGCATCGGGATTTATAAAATGGGAATTAAGAAAAAGACTGAGATTAAAAATAATTCCTGAGATTATTTTCAAAATAGATACATCAATTGAACATAGTGACAAGATCTCAAGAATACTTGGAGAACTGAAAGATGAGTTGGAAGGATATAAACCCTAAACGAAAATATGGATGGCATTCTCAATATTAATAAACCAAAAGGCATAACATCGCACGATGTGGTTTTAATGGTGAGGAGGACAATCGGTGAAAAGAGGATAGGTCATACCGGTACATTAGACCCTATAGCCACTGGTATTCTTCTCATCTGTATTGGCAGGGCTACAAAACTTTCAAGATCTCTTACCAATTATAAAAAGACATACATTGCAGAGATGAGATTGGGGATAAAGACAGATACACAGGATGCGACAGGAATTGTTATAGCTTCATGCAGCAATTATTCGATCGATGAAGAAAGGATTTTAAAGACATTTTCAAATTTCACCGGGGACATCGAACAGATACCCCCAATGTTCTCAGCAGTAAAATACAGAGGGGAGAGGCTTTATAAACTTGCGAGAAGAGGAATAATGGTAGAAAGAATGGCAAGGAAGGTGCATATATACTCTCTAAAACTGATGAGTGTTAGCCATGAATTTATACGATTTGAAGCAGAGGTGTCTACAGGGACATATATCAGAACCCTCTGTGAACAGATAGGTGATGAACTGGGATGCAGTGGTCATCTCTCTGAATTACAGAGAATAAAAATTGGTGATTTTGAGATAGATGATGCCGTTCCTCTTGATGGTTTAAAAATGTTATACAGAAGCGGAAGGCTTAAAGAGGTCATGCATAGCCCATATGTAATTTCCGTGACGAAAGTATAAATAAAAAATATCGTATGTATTTAAATACTTTACAATGGAAATACAGTATGCTATAAAAAAATAGTATCCAGAGTGCGAATTTTTGTTTTCAGGGAGGAATAGATGGGATTAGAAAAAGAGGTAAAAACTGCACTAATAAATAGATTCAGATTACATGACAGTGATACAGGGTCGCCCGAGGTTCAAATTGCAATTTTAAGCGAAAGGATCGGCTATCTTACCGAGCATTTCAAAACTCATAAGAAAGACCATCATTCAAGAAGAGGGTTACTAAAACTGGTAAGTCAGAGGAGAAGACTGCTCGATTATTTAAAGGTAAAGAATATAGAAAGATATAAAAAGATTATAGATTCCTTAGGAATCAGGAAGTAAATAAAAAAATATCCAATAATCAAATTCAAATAACCAAATCTACTAATCAAATAACCTGTCTTAATTTGGTTATTGATAAGTGGTTATTATTGGGGGCTTTGGGATTTGGTATTTGATTAATTTCAGGGAGGAGAATATATTGAGTCTTCAGCGTGTAGAATTGCCAATAAATAACATTAAACTCTCTATCGAAACCGGGGAGGTTGCAAGACAGGCAAATGGGTCTGTATTGGTTAGGTATGGTGATGTAGTAGTTATTGCTACTGCAGTTACCTCCAAAGAACCAATGAAAGGGATTGATTTCTTACCCCTGACAGTAGATTACAGGGAAAAGTATTACGCTGCTGGAAAGATCCCTGGTGGTTTTTTTAAAAGGGAAGGAAGACCAACTGAAAGGGAGGTACTTAATTCAAGGCTTATAGATAGACCTCTGCGTCCACTTTTTCCTGATGGTTTCACCAATGAGGTACAGGTAATATGTCTTGTCCTCTCTGCAGACCAGAAATATGACCCGGACATTTTATCCATAATAGGGTCATCAGCAGCTTTGTCTGTTTCTGATATCCCTCTATTAAGTCCGATAGGGGCAGTGAGGGTTGGAAGGATTGATGGTAAGTTTATATTGAATCCTTCCTATGAAGATATTGAAAAAGGCGAGATGAATATGGTTATTGCAGGAACAAAGGAATCCATAGTGATGGTAGAAGGTTCTGCAAAAGAGGTCTCTGAGAATATCATTGTAGATGCACTCATTTATGGCTATGAGGAAATTAAAAAAATTGTTGACCTCCAATTAGAATTAAGTAAAAAAGTTAATAAAAATAAGGTTAAGCCTTCTGAGACTTTCCATGAAAAATCTGACATCGTAAATAAGGTAAAGGAATTATCAGGTATAAGGCTTGAAGAGGCTATCAGTATAAAGGATAAACTGGGGAGACAAAATGAGATAGATAAAATATTAAGAGAAACAATA
>JACQQJ010000056.1 GCA_016207035.1 Nitrospinota bacterium
AGGGGAGGTTAGGTGGGGTATAGAGGTATCTGAATTTACATGGCTCAAAAGTTAGCCTAAAAAGATAAATTTTTAGCTATAATTTTGAGTAAATGCCATAATAAAAATAATCTATATGATTTTATTGATTATAACTACTTTTTATATCATGGCATTTATCTTGCTGATATATTACTTCGTGATATGTTGTCTTTGTATTTTACGCTTCTCTTTCATTTAATAATATAGTATATTCACCTTCATTATCATAAGTATTAAAAAGAAGTCCAAAAAAGTGTAGCACTTATTGGAGAGATACTTGTGAAATTAGTATTAGCATTACAACCAACCAACCAACCAACCAACCAACTGTCAATTACTTTTTAAAAAAAAGTCTTTTAAGGGCAAATTTTCTCAAGCAGTTTTATCATCAAGAGATTACAACAATCAAACTTTACTTTCTGCCTTGTTTTTGGCTGACAATAATCATTGTTTTAGATTTTCTTAATTTAGGCCGTCAATGGGTGAGATAAAAGATGCTTTGAAAAAAGCCGAACTTATTGCCTTTGCCAATCATAAGGGAGGTACAGGCAAGACTACATCCTGCATAAGCATAGCCGGTTTTCTTGCAAAGGAGGGCTATAAAGTACTTGTTGTTGATTTTGACCCTCAGGCTAATGCTACATCAGGACTTGGCATTGATGCGATGACTCTCAAGCATTCTATTTATGACGCAATATTGAATAAGTGTAACAGTAGTCGTGGTGTTCCAGTTATAGATGTAATACTTGAAACTGATTTTGAAAATATGCACCTTGCACCATCTGAATCAGACTTAAGTGCGGCAGAGGTCATAATGCAAAACACAAAAAATAGCACAGATATTTTAGCCAATATTCTAAGAAATATAAGACCATTTTATAATTACATATTGATTGACCTCCCGACCAGCTCAGGGCTTCTGACCATAAATGGCTTATGTGCATTAGACCATCTCGTTGTGCCTGTTGACCCGAGCATCTATTCTCTTGAGTCGCTGGATAATCTAAAAATGACCCTCACCGATATCAGGAAAATGACGGGGCATGTCTTTAATAAGATTACAGTAATACTGATTAGGTTTAATAAGCCCAAGATGTTTTCAAAATTATCAGGCAGACTCAGCCCGTCACAGGAAATTGAGGCGAGACTTAAAGAGAGATTCCAGACTGTTTTCACTATCCCGGAATCTATTGAGATTTATAAATCGCAGAAAGAGGGGATTCCTTTATCACATTATGCACCTGACAGTGATGCAGGGAAGGCTTATAAAAGGATTACAAATAAAATAATAAAAGAAGGGGGTGGTAGTAAAAGGAAGGAAGTTGAGAGGATGTAAAAATGTGAAGTCATAATTTCTAAATATCAAGAAAGGGGGTAAGATCATGGATGAAATGAAGAAGGCAAGAAAGCCCGGACGCTCTATATTCTTCAAAGGAACTGATACTGATGAATCAGAAGGAGTGTCAGATGAAGGGGAAGAGGGGGGAGCCGGCGGTATTAATAGCATTCAACTAAAGAAACTGCTTAAGGCGATGAAGGCGGCAAGAAGCGGCGATTTTACTGTGCGGTTAGCCGTTGAAGACGGACTTGGAGAGATTGGTGATGTATTCAACGAATATGTCAGCATGAACCAGAATGTTACCAATGAGATAGTCAGGGTCAGCAAGATTGTAGGAGAAGAGGGGAAGCTGACAGAAAGGGCTTATCTAAGCACAGTATCAGGCTCATGGAAGACAAAGCTTGATTCAGTTAATACCCTAATCAATGCACTTGTCCAGCCTACAACTGAGGTGGGAAGGGTAATAACAGCAGTTGCTGAAGGCGACCTTTCAAAAAAGATGATGCTGGAGATTGAGGGAAGGTCATTAAGGGGTGAATTTGCAAGGATAGGAACGATAGTGAATACGATGGTTGGACAGCTTAGTTCATTTGCCTCTGAAGTTACGAGAGTTGCAAGGGAGGTAGGGACAGACGGCAAGCTTGGGGGTCAGGCTCTGGTGACTGGCGTTGCAGGGACATGGAAGGATTTAACAGAAAATGTCAATGCGATGGCGTCTAACCTTACAAACCAGGTAAGAAATATCGCACTTGTAACAACAGCAGTTGCAACTGGCGATTTATCAAAGAAGATTACAGTTGAGGCAAAGGGAGAGATACTTGAATTAAAGAGCACAATCAATACAATGGTTGACCAGTTAAATGGTTTTGCATCAGAGGTAACGAGGGTTGCAAGGGAGGTTGGAACGGAGGGAAAGCTTGGAGGACAGGCAGTAGTAAGGGGTGTTGCAGGGACATGGAAGGATTTAACGGATAATGTCAATGCGATGGCATCTAACCTTACGAATCAGGTGAGAAATATTGCACTTGTTAATACGGCGGTAGCAAACGGCGACCTCTCCAGAAAAATAACAGTTGAGGCAAAGGGAGAGATACTTGAATTAAAGAGCACAATCAATACAATGGTTGACCAGTTAAATGGTTTTGCATCAGAGGTTAC
>JACQQJ010000052.1 GCA_016207035.1 Nitrospinota bacterium
ATACTGTAACATATTGATAAATAATAAGATTAATTATTCTACTTTAAAAGATTTTGACTGAGAATTACGGCATATCATTTGCATGTTATATATATGTTTTTATTTCTAAACTGAAAGGAGGTGAAAAATTTGAAAAAGCTATTAATTGCTTTATTTGTTTCAGCATTTGTTTTGTCGGCTGCAGGTGATGTGTTTTCAGCCTCATATGAAGGGTCACTGGATGATGACACAATGTATATCGGTAATATCACAAAGATTGATAGAGATAGCAGGGTTATAACCCTCAAGACAAGATTTGAGAAGAACCCTAAGACAAGGACACTTAATATGCTTGATAATTGTATCATCCAGGTTAATACAACTAAAGACCCGGCAGAGAAGGGTGCCTACAAGAAATTTGCAGAGCTGAAGGAGGGGACCCTTGTTGTAGTTTATGGATGGCCCTATAAAGATGGTAAATGGTGGGCAAGGAGGATTGACATAACAAATCCTGATGGTTATCTGCCGAAGAGATTAGAGGCAGATAATAAGGTTGGGGTTTATTTTGGTCACAATAAATAGTTTAATGGGATGGAGGTGAAGAAAAATGTCAAAGAAAGGCTTATTAGCCTTAATATTACTGTTTACATTTATAATAGCCGGTGTGGCAGAGGCCGTTTTGGAGACGGGCAAAAAGACAGAGGTTGCCCCTGTTGACCAGAGGGACTGGCAGGTAGTTACGCCTGGATATGGTGATTCACCGTTGAGGGATTATGCATTTATGTTTGACGCTGGCGGACTTGATGGTATGATGGGTGTTACCGGTGTCCCGAGTATGAAGATATACAGAACGATTATGTGTGGTGTTGACCTGCATAATTTCCCGTGGAGCGGCTCTAATGCTGGTAATACCAATGGAACCCCGGATGGCAAGTATCTCTATGTAAGTGATAAAGGTGCCGATTGCATAGTAGAGGTGAATATACAGACAGGTTATGTTGAGAGGATTCTCGCAAACCCAAAACCCTTTGGGATTCACCATACACAGTCTATGTCTCCTAATGGGAGATATGTATTTTCAACGGGAGAGCTGACCGGAAGAATGCAGAAGATGAGGCTGTCTGATGGTGCAACAACTGTCTTAGAGATTCCACCTGCACCAAGTTCACCTGATTACCCTGATGCAAGCAGGGATGGCAAATATGTATTCTCTGGTAATTATTATCACAGTGCAGTTATGGTCTTCAGTCAGGACCCCTTTAGATTCATAAAGGAGATACCTGTTGGTAAAAACCCCCATGGGACAAATGTAGAGCCGAGGAATAGGTGGGTTACCGTATGCGATAAGCTTTCTGCAACAGCTTCTTATATTGATATCAGGGAGTTAAAGGTTCACAAGGTAATTCCCGTTGCAGCAGGACCGCTGCATAACCAGCACGATTCTATCGGAAAGTATCATTATCAAAGCTGCTTTGTTGGTGACTCTACATCTAAGATGGACATGGACAGGCAGACAATGGTGGATGAGTTCCCCATTCATTACAGGGTAGGTCACAGTTCTATGGCAGTTGATAACGCATATTATTTTTCTCTGAATAAGTATTCAACAGGGTTATTTAACCCAACCGGTATAGTGTATCTCGTTAATTTTGAGATGCAGGATATTGATGAATTGTCCCCGACCTATGGAAAGACAGTAAAACTTATCCCTATCCATGGAGAGCCTCATGAAGCTAGAACCATCTTTGCTACAACAATTCAGAGATGGAATACAGGTAAAGGTGAGGAGATGTATACAAAGGGCTATTATTTAGGAGATGTCCATGTAACCTTTGATGACGCTAAGCTTGGAAAAACCTCTAAAGAAAGGGCATGGCTTCTGCCTCAGCATTTTAGAAATGCAAAGAGATATTTTACTGTGAGGGATGATGGAAAGCCTGGTGTAACCAAGGTTGGTGATGTTTATGAGGTTAGATTAAAGAATTTCAGCTATGGTTATGTCCCGAGGTTTGTCCATGTTCCTAAGGGTGCCAAGGTAAGGGTAATTTTAACAAACCTTGATAAGGCAGCAGGTCTTACAAAGAACCCAGATGTAACTATGGGATGGACAGTGGCAGGATATTATGGTGGTCTTACTTCTACATCAGGGGTAAGGGGTATGTCAGCGGTAGCAGAATTTGTCGCTGATAAGGCAGGTGAGTTTGAATTCTACTGCCAGCACTTCTGTGGACCATTGCACCTTGAAATGAGAGGGACATTCTTTGTTGACCCACCTGGTGGAACGGCGTCATTAGCAGTAGGCGATTATGATGATATGTCAACACTTCATTACCAGGTAGCTGAGTTTGAGCAGGACTTTGTAGTAGGTGGAAATAAGCTGAGAAATACCCTGAATGAAGGTAATGAACCTTCTTTAGATACACCTCCTGCAAGCTAATTTTTAGTTGATAGATAGGAGATAGTTTCATTAAAAAAAGGGGGAGAGGAGAAATCCTCCCCCCCTTTTTATATTTTTGAAAATAATCTC
>JACQQJ010000053.1 GCA_016207035.1 Nitrospinota bacterium
AAATTATATATAATACTTCCAGGAGACAACAGATGAATCAACTGAATCTTTAATAGGACTTATACTGCCATCTCAGTGATGAACAAATGAAGGGGTTAAAATATACTTGGAAATGCTAATGAGTAAGAGGCTGGAAAATTAACCACCATATTGAGATATTTATTATATATATGTAAAATAAAACTGGGGGTGGGCAAGCTACCGAAGAATATTGCTTATGAAAATCAATGCCAATATAATGATGCATAGGCTACCTCCTTTTTATTGGGCCTCATTCTTGAATGAATGCTAACCCAGTTTGGTTTTGAGTTACAGCTTATCACTAATGTAACTCCTTTGGAGGTAGCTTTTTTATAATATCAATTTCCTATCATTTTATGGATATTTCCAGACAAATGGATTTATATGAAAATATATTAATCTTTCAACGATTTGCAGAAACTTCAGGGCAGGGAATGTATATGGCAACATTGGAGGGTAAGATTATTTATGCAAATCCCGCACTCTATCGTATTGTCGGTGAAAAAAGCATGGATGATGTATTTGGCAATTCATTCCTTCAGTACTACTCTGAAGATACATTTGAACGGCTGAAGAAAGAAATACTTCCCACGATACTCAATAGAGGACACTGGATTGGAGAATTACCAGTCCAATCGCGAGATGGAAAAATTATACCAACCATAGATAACTTCTTCGTCATTCGCAATGATGATGGAAAGGTATTATGTATTGCGGTTGTTATAACAGACATTACAGAACACAAGAAGATGGAGACATCACTTCGTGAAAACCTGGAGATGCTCAATCAATTAGTGGGAAACATACAAGAAGTATTCTATGTCTATTCAGAAGACTGGAGTCGTGTTGAATACATCAGCCCTGCATATAAAGATATATGGGGGCGTCCGTGTGAGGACCTTTTTGAAAATCCATCGTCATTTATTGAGTTCATACACCCGGATGACCGTGAGCGGGTCTTGAAAACCCTTGATATAACTGAGAAGAAAGGGCTCCCATATGAAGCAGAATACCGCATAGTGCGTCCTGATGGAACAGTCCGGTGGATAAATGACCGTAGTTATATGATCTGTGATGTAACAGGAAAAAGATGCCGTATTATTGGTGTTGCAAAGGATATTACCGGACAAATAAATACTCAGCGGCGGCTTTTTATACAGTATGATGTAACAAGGATAATATCGGAATCACCTGTATTCAGCGAAGCGATTCCACGGATCCTTCAAACAGTATGTGAAAATCTTGAATGGGACCTTGGCGCCTTTTGGAAAGTTGACGAAATAAAAAAAGAGATGCGGTGTACCGAGATATGGCATAGACCCACGCTCATGGCACCGGAATTTATAGCGTTGAGTCGGATGACAGTCTTCTCTGAAGGCATTGGGCTGCCAGGGAGGGTGTATGCCAGTGGCAAGCCTGCGTGGATAACTAATGTAGTCGAAGATACAAACTTTCCAAGGCTCCCTATTGCAAGAAAAGAAGGACTCCACGCAGGACTTGGTTTTCCCATAGCAACAGAGAAAAAAATAACAGGTATTCTTGAATTTTTCAGTTACGATATAAAGCAGCCGGATGAAGACCTGCTTAATCTGATGGCTTCTGTCGGTAGACAGATAGGACAATTTATTATACGGAGGCAGGCGGAAGAGGACATTAAGCGAAGGATGACATATGAAAAGACCATAGCAGATATATCCGCCAAATTTGTTGATACTTCAAATTTCGATACTGCAATTACTGTGGCATTAGCTAATATGGGACGGTTGACTGGGGTTGGGCGGGCATACCTCTTCTTGTTCAGAGAAAATGCGAGTATCATAGACAATATCCACGAGTGGTGCAATGAGGGCGTATCATCCAAAATCCATCATCTTCAGAATATCCCCACGGCAACATTTCCTTGGTTGATGGAGAAACTTCGAAAAGATGATGTCATTAACATTGCTGATATTTCAAAATTGCCGCCAGAGGCAGCCACAGAAAGACAGGAATTTGAAAGGGAGGAAATAAAATCTATATTAATCCTCACGGTATATACCGGGAGGGAACCTGTGGGATTTGTCGGTTTTGTTAATGTTGTCTCTTATAGTATGTGGCATGAGGAGGATATTACCATGCTCCGTATTATATCAGAAGTGATAGGAACCGCAATTGCACGAAAACGCTCAGCAGAACTCATAAGCCATATGGCATACCATGATAATCTCACGGGTTTGCCCAATCGCAATCTTCTTCATGATCGTTTACAGGTAGCACTAAACCAGGCACGACACCATAAACGTACCCTTGCTATTTTAATGTTTGATCTTGACCATTTCAAGACTGTGAATGACACCCTGGGACATCAAATAGGTGATTTACTGCTTAAGGCAGTTGCAGAGCGATTGAAGAGGTGTGTGCGTGAAGGGGATACCATTTGCCGTATGGGTGGTGATGAATTTATTATCGTCCTCCCTGAGATTGCACATGCACATGATGCGTCAGTTGTCGCAGAGAAGATACGCGATGCAATAGCCCAACCATTTCAGATAGAAGGTCATGGTATAAATATTACCATAAGTATTGGTGTCAGCATCTACCCACAAGATACCGATACCATAGACGACCTCATAAAGATGGTTGACATAGCCATGTATCAATCCAAACAAGAGGGCAGGAATACCTACCGTTTCTACAAACCCATAGAGGAGAATATAGGGTCACGAGTCATACAATAAACATCGTCAATTGATTTTAAACTCTCTGAATAAAGACTTTTTCTCCTTTAAAGCTCTCTCAAACCTTATAGCAGGTATTTCCTTCGTTGTGCCATGAACATGTCTATTGTTATATCTATCGCTGTCGCTGAATTGAGTCTCAATCCCCCGAAGGGTCTTCAAAGTCTATAACTCCTGATTTTGTTACACAAATTATCAAAGGGCAATTTATATAACTCACGAGGCAAATTTCTTTTACTCTTTTAAAACTTATTTTCCCCTTTATGTTATGCTATTCTATGGGTAATTTATGGCTCATATTTACCCACACTCTTTCCAGAAGAGCATCTATTTTAATCGGACAATAGTGATGTCAAAGGCGGGTTAACGAAGCAGAATTGGAAGTCGTATTATTTTGATGTGGTTTCTGATAAAATATTTTTCAAATGACGAATGCAAATTGGCAGTTGTGTAAAAGGAGAAGCGATTATGCCTGAGATTACAATTAAAGACTTATCATTGAGAGATTATAATCTAACCGACCGGGTGAAAAATCTTAAAAGCGCTTATTTCAGGGCGATGCCTGAGATATGTATTGAGCGGCCAACACTTATAACCCGTTTTCATCTGGAGAATGGCTTATTTGACAAGGAGAGGATTTTCATACTTGATAAAGCGAAAGCGTATCGTTTCACCCTGGAGAATCGCACACCTGTTGTCCGCCATGATAGAAGCTATGAGAAGGGGATGGTGCCATTTAAGATTAAAGATACCTCGCTCTTTGCCGGCTCTACTACTGGCAAGTTTAAGGGCGTTCCCCTCTATCCTGAATTTCTTGCCCTTGCCCTCTGGCCGGAACTGTGGACTATTACAAAGAGAAAGAACAATCCCTTTTATCTCTCTGAAGAAGATGCAAAGGAACTTAATTATAATATCTTCCCTCACTGGATGGAGAATACCATACAGGAGCTTTCAAGGAAAAAGTATCATCCCAATGAGATGAAAACCTTTGAGCGGCTTGTATTCTTCCTTGCGAGCAAGCCCAACTGTATCTCCCATACCCTCCCTGATTTTTCAAAGGCGGTTAAAAAGGGGCTTCGTGCAGTCATAAATGAGGCTAAAGACAGAAGGGGGGTGGCAAAGGATGATTCCCAAAGGAAATTCTATTCTGCAATAGCAGAGGCTCTTGAGGGTATTATTGCCTATTCCCGCAATCTGTCAAAGAAGGCTCAAGAGATGGCTGATAAAGAAACCGACCCCGTCCTCAAAAAAGAGCTTTTTGATATTGCAAAGATTAATAACAGAGTTCCTGAATTTCCTGCACAGACTTTCCGTGAAGGGTTGACTACTGTATGGATATGCTGGACTGCCATACACCTTGAAAATCCGAATGTGGGGATGAGCCTCGGCAGGCTTGATCAGGTTCTCTGCGACCTCTACCGTTATGATATAGAAAAAGGAGTAATTACAATAGCCGAAGCCATTGAATTAATCTGCTGCCTCTGGCTTAAAATTGGAGACCATGTTCCTACTATCCCTGATGCAGGGGAGCAGTTATTCGGCGGCACAGGCTCAAATCAGGCTATTACCATAGGTGGAGTGGATAAAGACGGCAGGGATGCTGTGAATGACCTGACATACATAATGCTAAGAGCAACAGAGATTATGCAGCTCCGCGACCCGAACCTCAATGCAAGGTATTATCCGGGCGTAAGCTTAAAGGGGTATTTAAAAAGACTCTGCGAAGTAAATGTCAATACAGGTGCAACACCTGCACTTCACAATGATAAGGCTGTTATCAAAGCCCTTACATCAAAGGGAGAGGGCATTGAACAGGCAAGGGATTACGGTGTAATCGGCTGTGTCGAACCGGGAAGCAATGGAAGGGCTTACGGACATACAGGGGCGATACTCTTAAACCTCACTTCTGCCCTTGATCTGACCCTCTTTAACGGCAGACACAGGCATACTGGCATGGATTTGCTCATAAGCAAGGAGACAGGGGACCCAACAAAATTTAATACCTTTGACGAATTTAAGAATGCCTTTGCAGAGCAGTCCCGATGGCTCGTTGAACAATCGTCCGCACTCAACAATATCTTTGGCAGGATACATCAGGACTTTTATCCAACACCTGTCCTCTCAGCTCTCTTTGAAGGTCCTATGGAAAAGGGAAAGGATGTTATTCAAGGTGGTGCGGTTATCAATTCTTCAGGTGCAACGATTATCGGACTTGCAGATGTTGCTGATTCATTGAGCGCTATTCAAAAGGTTGTCTTTGAGGAGAGGGGAATTTCTTTTGCGGAATTACTTGACGCTCTTAATAAAAACTTTGAAGGTTACGAGGCATTGCAAAAGCGTCTTATGAATCCAGATAAAACACCAAAATACGGCAATGAAGAACCTGCAGCAGATGAAAATGTAAGATGGATTATCGATATGCTGGATAAGTCCTTTGGAGAAAAAGAAAACTATCGGGGAGGTCATTACAGGGTTGGCTACTGGACAATGACAAATCATGCAGGCTTTGGAAGGCTTATGAAGGCAATGCCGAATGGACGAAAGGCTCATGAGAATTTCACAAGCGGCATAACCCCTGTATCAGCCGTCACCCCGGTTCTTACGAAAGCACTCAATTCTATTGCAAAGCAGCCTGTTCAATGTCTGTCAAATGGAGTCGCATTGAATCTGAAATATACACCAGAAAATGGGAAGGGTAGGGATAAGATGCTTGAAAACTTTGCAGCCTCTGTCAGAGCCTATTTCGACGGTGCAGATGGTGAGATAGATTCAGGGAACGGAGGCATGGAGATTCAGTTCAATATCACAACACACGATACCTTTGCCGATGCAGTGGCTCATCCGGAGAAATATCCTGAGCTTTTAGTGCGGGTCTCAGGATATACTGCATATTTTAAAGATTTAAATCCGCAGATGCAGAAGGAGATTATTGACAGGACAGAATACCTGCTTTCATCAGGGAGGGCTGTGGATTTTGAGCCATTTCCCTTAAGAGAATAAAAATCATCTTAGCCACAGATAAACAGTGCGTGGCTTTCGCCACAACCAAAAATAATGTAACAACGAAGGTCACGAAGGTCACGAATAAACGAATTAGACTAATAATTTATTTGGAGGTTTATGGCGTCCAGATTAAAACGCACCCTTTTGAATCCTATTTCCTATATCCTTCCGGATAGCGGAGGCAATTTCATAACAAGGCTCTTTTCTAAAAGCTTGCAAGAAGAGTTGTTCGGAAAGATAACGGATAAATTTCTTGAAATCCTCCTTTATGGTATGGATTTTGGTTTTTGTATATCAAAAGGTTTTCGTAAAAATATACTTGTCCCTGCAGGTTGTAAGCAGGGAGAGAATTTTAAAGGGAGATACCTATTCATGACAGCAGACAATCTTGTCTCAGCATCCGCAGTATTTAATGATGGCAACATGACGGTTTATAAGGAGGAGATCGCTGATTGGAATGTGAGGATAACATTCAAAAACGCCGCTGCACTCAGGGCATTCTTATTTTCCAAGAATCAGGACATCCTCAACTCCCTACTGGCGAATGAGGTCGAGGTGGATGGTAATCTAAACTATATCTACAAATTCGGATTCATGGCAAGAGATTTAAGCAGGAGACTTGGGGTTGGGTAAAATTGCCGCTGATTTAATCAGGGGTTCATGTTCCAAATATTTTAAATTGGGCTATTTTTTATGAACAACCTTCCTCTCGTAGTTGACATAAAAAGGCACAGTCTTGAAGACGGACCAGGTATTAGAAGCGTTGTCTTCTTTAAGGGGTGTCCGCTTCGCTGTATCTTTTGCCACAATCCGGAAACTCAGGAGTACGGAGTTGAGATTGCCTTTTCTGAGAGAGAGTGCATTCATTGCAAGTTGTGTGAGGAAGTATGCCCCACAGGGGCTATAGATTTCGAATCGCCAGGACGCATCAGCAGAGATAAATGTAACAAGTGCGGAGGGTGTGTAAAGGTGTGTCCCGGAAAAGGGTTGAGGCTTATAGGTTCATATTATCCAGTGAAAGCCCTTGCTGAAATTCTTTTAAGAGACCGTTCTTTTTATAATCACTCAGCCGGCGGGGTAACCCTTTCCGGCGGCGAATGCACAACCTATCCCGACTATCTCGAATCGCTGCTTATGATATTAAAGGCAAATAATATCCATACAGCCCTTGAGACATCAGGTTATTTTGATTACGATACATTTAGCCAAAAAATACTCCCCTACTTGGACATTGTATACTACGACATTAAAATTGCTGACACTGAAGCTCATATTAATGTTACCGGTAAATCAAATAAGAATATTCTTGATAACTTCAGACGGCTTATTAAAGAAGATGGAGTAGAGGTTCATCCGAGAATTCCCCTTATACCGACTATTACAGCAACCTATAAAAATCTATCATCCATAGTTAATTTCCTCTGTGAAAGCGGTGCGGATAAGGTCTCCCTTTTACCATATAACCCCATGGGAATAGAAATGATGATTAAGCTTGGAAAACAAAAATCGACTCTTACGGATAAATTTATGAAGCCTGATGAAGAAAAAGATGTCTATGATATGTTCAGCCGTATTTTAGAGGGGAAGAAGTTTCAGGCTAATTCTTTTTCCATCTCCCACGCGTATAAGGCTTATGTGCGGAGTTAGGGTGAGGTTTATAAACTACTCTATGCTATATTTACCTAACCCGAATGACTCGGAAAAGGAATAAATCACCACGAAGAACACGAATGACACGAAGAAAAAAATAGCTGTAAAATCTTTGGAACACGAATTTCACGAATATACAAATGTCACGGAGAAAAACAAATCAAAGCAGAATTATTTTCTATGATTTATTCGTGTAATTCGCTCCATTCGTGTTATTCGTGATGTTCAAGTCTTTGTTCTCTTATTCTTCGTAAGCTTCGTGTCCTTCGTGGTTTATATATTTTTTCCCATTTTGCAAAGAATTTGACTTGTAAGTCACTAACGAATTTGTCATGACCTTCCTTCACATTCTCTGGTGCTCCTTCAAGTTCAAATAGTACTAAATCTGAAACTACCAGTTTTTTCCTGCCAGATATACATTCTTCAAATAATTGGTTTGAATGTTCCTCAAATTTGTCATCAAAACACCCATTCCTTTATCTAAACTCTATTCCACAGTAACAAGATCCTCGACATCTTTAAATATCTTAGGTCCGATACCGGGAACAAGTCTCAACTCACCTACACCTTTGAAATCTCCATACGTTTTTCGATACCCAATTATATACTGTGCTCGTTTTTCTCCAATGTGAGGGAGTTGCATTAATTCCTGAGCTGATGCCTTGTTGATGTTAACGGTACTTTTTAGTCCAAAAGCTTGAGCCCGTTTCTGCTTATAATCCAGATAGTGTTGCTCCAAGTGGACTTTGGCTTTGGCAAAGTTTGTAGGGTCTATCCATTTTACCTGATGAATTCTGCCTAAGGCGCTCTTCAAATGATAGATATCAACTTCTCCCACATGGTTATGATGGGGAAGATGTCGAATTTTTTTCCCATCTTTAGTAATTTCAATGGCAGCAAAGGCAGAGTCTGGAAAACTTTCGATATAACGCTGGCTCTCCTCTTCTGCCAGCGCTGGTGACACGAGAAATAGAAGAAATAGTCCTGCTATTCCTAATAAACACCATTTCGGGCTTTTTATTAACATGTCTTTCTACCCCATTTCATCTTCCCCATGTCTGCAATGTTGGGGAAGGCTTCAGTATTTTTCAGCAGGATGCCATCCTGATGCTGGTTCAGGTTTCAAACCTGAAACGAAAATTTATGGTTCAATTAAAAAATTGAAACAGCAGAAAAACAAAAAGCCGACATGGATCAAGAACCTATTTTTTTAAGTTCTTCTTTTATCTCTTTTACGCTTTGATAGCGGCTTTCAGGAGTCTTTTCAATGCACTTCAATATGATTTTTTCGAGCAATTCAGGTATGGCTGGATTGTTAAGAGAAGGGGATTCGGGGGCTTCATGGATATGCCTGTAACCTATATCTCCATCAGGAAAGGGGACACTGCCTGTCAGCATTTCATAGAAGGTGATACCAAGTGAGTATATGTCGCTTCTGTTATCGGTTGGCTTCCCCTTGATCTGTTCAGGGGGCATGTAGAGAGGGGTACCGAGGACCTGTCCTGCCTGTGTCATCCTTGATGCTGTGGATATACTTGCAAGACCGAAGTCTGCAATTTTAATCTTTCCTTCATTGGTCAGCATAATGTTCTCGAGCTTGATGTCCCGGTGAACAATATTCTTTGAATGTGCTGCCTCAAGGGCATCACATATATCTATGGCGATTTTCAGAAATTCCTTAATAGGCATCGCCTTTTTATTTAATTTTTCCCTGAGATTTCTTCCGTCTACAAACTCCATTGCAATGAACATTGGTTCTCCGATATTGATATCGAAGATTGTGATGATACCAGGGTGATGAAGTGCACTTGCAGACTGTGCCTCACGGATGAAACGCTGAACCGCCTCTGTATCACTCCTGAAATCATCACGAATTACCTTCAGGGCAACTGTTCTTCCAAGAATCTTATCCTTAGCACGGTATATAGCCCCCATACCCCCCATTCCAATCTTTTCTATATGGTCGTAGCGGTCTTCTAATCTTGATTTCTCTTTATCTTTCTTAACCTCTGCAGGAGAGGGTAACTTATCCATTCTCTGTGCCACATCTTTATATTGAATATCGTAGGAGAGTATATGGCTGTACATATCCCTTGCCTTGTCAAAGATACCTTTCTCCTCATAGGCATTTCCAATCTTATAGAACATTTCAGCCTGTTTATCATCAGGGATTTTTATCTCTCTTATCTGTCTGAAATTTTCATCAGCAAGATCAACGAGCCCTTTAGAGAGAAAAGATATGCCCACCTGAAATAATGCCTCCGGTTTATATGGAGATTCAGATTTTGCCACTTTCTGGAAAAATGTGACGGCACTCTTTTCGTCCCTCTTTAAGTTTAATTCCCCTAATTCATAGTTTATCCTGTTTGCCTCTTCTTCGGAAAGATGAGGCCTTTTCAGACTCTCCTCATATTCTTTGATCTTATTCTGGATGATAAGTCCTTCGATATCTTTGAGCTTTTTACTATACTCATTTTTATCAGGTCTTAGTTCTATTAAGTTTTTCAGTTTATCTCTGACAATGTCCAGATTACCTTCTTTAAATGAATGATTTATAACCTTCAAGAGTATATCTTCTAATCTTGACTTATATTCCTGATATGAAGGTTTTAAACTGAGTAGAATCCTCACCTTTTCCTCTGCTGCCTTAAAATCCCCTTCCTCTATATAGAGATTTATCATGTAGTTAAGAATACCCTCATCATTCTTTATCAGTCTTAATAACTTTTCAAAACGCACAAGGGTAATACCTCTCTTTTCCTTATTACTCTGGTTAAAAATTTTATACTCATCTATTGCCTTTTGAAATTCTCTTTTATTGAGAAATATGTCTCCCATGAACAGAGGGATATTGGGGTCTGTTCCACGATATTCAGAAAAGAGGTCTTTTGCTTTATCTGCAAGGTTGGAAAACCAATAGAGGTTTCCAAGGACAAAGACATCAAAAATATCTTTTTTATTTTTTACAGCATCCTCATAATTGGATATTGCCTCCTTGAGTTTTCCTTTCCTGTTGTATGCCTCATAAAGTATGTTATATGCCATTTCGTTGGAGGGATCCTCTTTTATTAATTCAAGTAAGCCCTTAATAGCATCATCAATACGGCGGGGGCACTTTTCTATAAGACTCTGGAATTCCTTCAGTGCAAGGTTATACCTTTTTTGCCTGGTGTAAATCCTTGCAGGTATATAAAAGATATCTGAAAAATGGCTTCCCAGAGGGTTCAGACGATTAAAGATCTTTAAGGATTTTTCATGTTCCCCTTTTTTGTACAATATTTCACCCAATATCTGATGATGCCGCATATAGCGAACTCCGAGATTAATACTCTGTTTCATAATATCAGGATCAGGGTTAAGAGAATAAATCCTATGACAGACCTTTAATGCCTCTTCTATCATGTTCTTCCTCCGGTAGGCTACTGCAAGGTCGTTCAGGACTTTTATATCATCGGTCTTATTTAAAAATAACTTTTCTGCAATTTCGATGACCCCATCCCAGTCACCCTCTTGATATAACTTATCCAGTTTTTTAGATTTATCAATTACAAGCATATGATGAAGATAAGGGTTAAGGAGAAAAGCGGAAACTGAGAAGATATAAACTTAACATATTGAAAGTTAATAAATTTCCCATATCTTAACTTCATATCTTCCTATCCTCTCATCTTTTTTTCAATCCCCCTTCTGCCCCCTTCCCTTTGATTTTCTATTTTTTTATGTATTCAATTATTTAGCAAATTTTTTATATTTCTTTTTCAGGTCATCTATATTAAGGTCTTTCCCGAGTGACCTGCTAATCTCACCTTCTATCTGCCTGCTCACTGTCTTCTCAATAAAAGATGGAAGGCTGCCAATCATAAAAGAGATGATGATTGCAATAACAAAGCAGGCAACACCTATTATTAAAAAGAGCTTGATATTCCTTCTCAACTCCCGGCTTTTTCTCCTGCTCCTCCTTTTTCTTATGCTTATATTATCTGTTTTCATGATACGCACCCCCTACAAATCTCAAATTCTCTATGTATTTGGGACTTGTAATGTTAAAACGAACTTGAGTTTTTCATATATCATATATTCTCAATCACCTCCTTTTACTACATATGTTCCCGCAATCTTGTCATGCCAACCCTGCTTATCTTTGTCTATGGCAATCCAGATAAAACCGAAGAAAAAGGGGATTTCAGAGATCAGGTATCCAAGGTATCTTACAATTGCCTTTCTGTAAGTCATCATACCACCTGTAACAGGGATAACCTTTATTCCCATTAATTTCTTACCTACAGATTGACCTGTAGAACCATAAAACAGGGTGAAGTAGAAACAGCTGATGGAAAGATAAACTGTTATAGAAAAGAGTATGTAAGTAAAAAATGCTTCAAAATTTTGAATGATATCCTCTAAAGAGGCAAAGGTTGTTTCATCAATACTAAGGTTAAATTTGAGAGGTGAAATTATGATCTCTTTTAAAATCTGAAGGATTATTATATCAATTAAAAAAGCAGGTAGTCTCCTCCAGAAACCCACCTTTATAACTTCAACAGGTGCCTGTCCTGATACCACGGCATCTAATGATATCCCTGTCGGATAATAAGTGGTTTCCATAAAAAGGTATAAAAAATCAGGGGGGTTTTCCCTAAAATAATTATTCTATCTCTAATTTTATATCATCGGCATCATGAGTGGACTCTTTTTTCTTGGCTACATCTTTTTCATCATCAAACTCAGCAATATCATCAAGACTCAGGGTTATTTCCTCTATTGCTGGCACCTCCTCTTTAACCTCTAAGGGTGTCTTCTCTTCCTCTTTATGAACATCCCCTTCAATTATCAGGTTTATTTCTTCTTTTTCCTCTTCTGTCTCCAGGGATAATTCTATCTCACCATTTTTCTCTTCTACTCCTGTTGTCTCATCAGGCTCGTTACGGATTTGGGGGGATACCTGAGCAGTTTCTATGGGAGTTTCTGCAATATTTTCCGGTAAATGAATTTCTATCTCTTCCTTGGCTTTAACCCTGTTTTCTGTCACTGGCTCTTCTGCAACCTCAACAGCAGACTCTTCCACAGCTGTTGCAATTTCAGATTCCTCTACTTCTTCTGTTACCTCTCCTTCAGCACCTTCAATATAGCTAACTATAGTAAGAGGTTCTGGTTTAAAAGCAACTACACCTAAACTCGATTTAAACTGGGAGAGGTCTCTGCCACATTTTTTGCATTGGTCTAAATATTCAAAACTCACATAACCACACTTAGGACATTTCATAACAGTCCCTCCAAAGAAATTATAAAAATTTGGCACAGAGACACGGAGAAAGACTGATAGGACACCAGTGCACCAGAGCACCAGTAAAAAAACTGGTGACTGGTGATAATGACTGATGACCTTTTCTTTGTGACCTCTGTAACCTCAGTGTCTCAGTGATTAAAATTAGGTCTTTGTTTCTGCCTTGTGGCTTTAAGAATAATATAAAAAGTCATGTGCGTCAAGGGAATTATATTATTTTGTATTGTTAATCAATATTTTATTGGCTATACTACAGTTATGGATAATATCCATATACACATACCGTATAAATATCTTGATAGATATTTACCTGCAATTTTAGAGAAGGGTTACAATATTGAACTCTATATCCCTGCAAATACAATGGATAATGCCCCTCTGAAAGAACTGGAGCAGGTAAAGAATGCATTAAAAAAAGGGACACTTCTTACATGGCATGCACCTTATATGGACCTTAGTCCTGGAGGTGTGGATGAAAAGATAAGGAGGGCAACTGTAGATAGGATAAAACAGACAGTGGAAGTATCCATCCCCTTGATACCTAAGCTGATTATAGTTCATCCTGGTTTTGATGATTATAGATTTAATGGTCATGAGGATGAATGGCTTGAGAATAGCCTCAAGACATGGAAAGAGGTTTTGGATGAATACCCCGATACCAGTTTTGCAATTGAAAATGTCTTTGAGAACAGGCCTGATACGATAAAAAGATTAATCGAGGAGATGGACTCTGAAAGATTCAGGTACTGTTTTGATACCGGACATTTCAATGTGTTTGCAAAAGTTCCTCTTGAGATGTGGATGGAAAAGCTTGGAGTTTATATTGCTGAGGTCCATCTCCATGATAACCATGGTAAAGAGGATGAACACACTGGTATGGGCGAAGGAAATTTTGATTTTGATACATTCTTTCATTTTTTAAAAACTCTCGGTAAACACCCTGTTTTTACCCTTGAGATACATAACAGAGAAGGTATGATGAGAAGCATAGAGTATCTTAAGAGGAGGTATTTTTATGAGTAAAGAGGTGATTATAATTGTTGATATGTTAAAGGGGTTTCTTGAAAAGGGATATCCGCTTTACTGTGGTGGCGATGCACGAACTATAATACCCAATGTGGTATCACTCCTGAATGAGAAGAGAGGTGCAGAGTTAATATATGTCTGTGATAACCATGCAGAGGATGATGAAGAATTTAAGATGTTCCCCCGCCATTGTGTGCGGGGGACCGTGGAATCAGAACTTATTGATGAACTAAAGCCATTTAAGGGTATGGTTATACCAAAAACCAGATATAGCGGGTTCTATAACACCCCTTTAGAAAATGTTCTCAAAAAACTTAATCCCGATGTAGTAACCGTGGTTGGTGTCTGCACAGATATATGTGTAATGCACACAGTGGCAGATTTAAGGAATAGAGATTATCGTGTTGTGGTTCCGGTAAATTGTGTAGCCTCCTTTGATGAAGATAGCCACAGGTTTGCATTGAAACATATGGAGAAGATTCTCGGGGCAAGACTTGTATAGATTTTTTTTGGGTAGACCCCCGCAACTATAACTATAACTGAGAGGGCAATGAAAAATGTCTCCCGCCTCTTTTTGCTGCTCTTATTTCTTCAGTCTGTTACACCCTCTGCATATGGTATAAATTCAATACATACAGGTACAGGATTAAAGACCATAGTAATAGACCCTGGGCATGGAGGGTCAGATAAAGGTGGAGAGGGGAAGAATGGATTGCTGGAGAAAGATGTGGCACTTGAGGTATCTTTATCGTTGAGACAAATGATGCTCAACAACCTGAAAATAAATGTTGTTATGACCAGGGATGGAGACTATGATCTTTCCTTGAAGAAGAGGACAGACATGGCAAACATGAGTAAGGGTGACCTCCTCATAAGTATCCATACAGGTTCATCATACAGCCGTGATATAAAAGGCATTCGTATCTATTATTTAGACTATGAGGAGGTGAGAAAGGAATTTATGGTGGGCCCCTCAAACCATGAGGCTGAAGCTGATAATAATGGAGGTGGTGAAGATGATGTGGAGATAATCTTAAGAGATATGGCGATTTCCGATTTTTCCAACGAGGGGGGACATGTAGCAGAGTTGATTCAGAAAAACTTAACTGAGATTATTCCAGACCAGAATGTTATTTTAAAATCTATGCCTATTTTAATCTTTAGAGATGTAAATATGCCATCAGTTATGATTGAGATTGGTAATTTAACAAATCAGGATGATATGATGAGATTAAAGGATAGAAAATATAGAGATAAAGTTGCAATGGCAATATTAAATGCTGTAAAGGAGTATAGCAGGGTAAACAGTGGGATGGTTACCAGGTGAAAAGGTATATTTTTGTATTCATATTTGCAGTGTTCACAACAGGAATGGTAGGATATTTTGCCCTCTATTATAAAGGGTCAGAGAATACCCGGAGGGTCGTCTCTACTCCACTCTCCATAGATAAAAGAGATGTTGTCCTCTACTTCTCTTCAAGAGACGAGGAGAATTTAGTGCCAGAGATACGGCAGATCAATTTAAAGGGGACTCTTGAAGAACAGGTTGCAGAGGTAATACGGGAGCTTATCAATGGCTCAAAAGATTTAATCAATACCATACCAGATGGGGTAAAGGTTCATGGACTAAAAATAGGGAGAGACGGGATACTCTCCATAGATTTCAGCAGGGAGCTCAGAGAAAATCACCCCGGAGGGAGCTGGTCAGAGATGCTCACTATATATTCAATAGTTGATACAGTTACAGGCAATTTCCCTGATATAAAAAAGGTTAAGATGCTTATAGAGGGGAGAGAAATTGAAACACTGGTAGGGCATATTGATACAAAGAGGACTTTGATGGAGAAAAGGGATATAATAATGGATGATAAAATGAGAAAGGGATAGGTATGTAAAAGATGGAGGAATATATGAGGTCAGGTGGAAGAAAACCCGACAGGATGAGGGAGGTTAAGATAACGAGGAATTTTATACGGCATGCTGAGGGCTCTGCCTTGATTGAAATTGGTGATACAAGGGTGATATGTACTGCTACGGTGGAGGAGACTGTCCCTATGTTTTTAAGAGGCAAGGGTGAGGGCTGGGTTACTGCAGAATATTCTATGATACCCCGTTCAGCAAGGGCAAGGATAGTAAGGGAATCTTCCAGGGGGAAGATCGGGGGGAGGACCCATGAGATACAGAGACTTATCGGCAGGGCAATGAGATCGGTGGTAGAACTTAAACTATTGGGCGAGAGGACTGTATGGATTGATTGTGATGTGATCCAGGCAGATGGAGGGACACGCACGGCATCAATTACAGGTGCATGTGTAGCCCTCTATGATGCCTTTCAGTTTATGAAAAAGGATAAGATGATAACAGATATACCATTAAAGGATTTAATAGCTGCTACCAGTGTAGGTATCGTAAATGGAAAGATTCTCCTTGACCTTGATTACGAAGAGGATTCAAATGCAGATGTGGATATGAATATAGTAATGACAGGGAGTGGCAGATTTGTAGAGGTTCAGGGAACTGCAGAAAAGATTCCATTCTCAAACGAAAATATTGACTCTCTTATAAAATTAGCAACGAAGGGAATAAAGGAATTAATCAGGATTCAGAAAAAGATTTTAAGGTAAAAGAGGGCCAGAAAATAGTAAATTAGTTTTTAAACATGGATATTCTGGTTGCCACAAAGAATTGGGGGAAGTTTGATGAAATAAGAAAGGCACTGGATGAGATTGGTGTAAGGGTATTTTCTATGAGGGATGAACATATAGAGATTGAGGAGGAGGAGTGTGGCAGGACATATAAAGAAAATGCTATAAAAAAGGCAGTGGCAGCTGCTAAAAGGTCTGGGATAATTTCGCTTGCTGATGATTCGGGGTTGGAGATAGATGCATTACAGGGAATGCCAGGTATAAACTCTTCCCGTTTTGCAGGAGCCGATGCAGATGACAGGGAAAGAAATTCAAAGGTTCTTGAAATGATGAGAGGTATTCCATTTGGAAAGAGGGGGGCGAGATTCAGGTGTGTAATTGTAATTGCTACTAACCCCCTCTGCCCCCCTTTAGAAAAGGGGGGTGTGGATGGATTATACACATACGAAGGGGTGTGTGAGGGGGAAATAGCAGAAAGTATTAGAGGTGATAAGGGCTTCGGTTACGACCCGATCTTCATTCCCACGCAGGGCACAGGAACGGGCACATATGGTCAGACATTCGGTGAGCTGGGCACTGAGATTAAAAATAAAATAAGCCATAGAGCCATGGCACTTGAAAAAGCAGTTGAGAAGTTGAAGAGTTTAAGAGTTGTGGAGTTTTAAAATATAAATTTAAAAGTCTGCTCCTTAACTCTTCAATTTTTAAATTCCTCAACTTATAGACTATGCTTTTAGGTGCCCATATGTCAATAGAGGGGGGTATTGAGAATGCCCCTCTGAGGGGGAAAAAGGCAGGATGCGATGTTATTCAGATCTTTACAAAGAATAACAACCGATGGAGGTCAAAACCCCTCACTGATAATGATGTAATAAAATTTAAAAAAAACGCTGCAGATACAGGCGTTATTCCAGCCGCCTCTCATACTGCCTATCTTATAAATTTAGCCTCACCTGACCCGCAGGTTTATTCTCAATCACTGGATGCCTTCTATGATGAGATGATGAGGGCAGAGAGATTGGATTTACCCGATCTTATCTTTCATCCTGGTGCCCATATTGGCAGTGGAGAAGACGCTGGTATTAAAAAGATTGCAGATTCACTAAATATCTCTCTGGGAAAAGGGGATTCCTTAAAGTTGATGCTGTTACTCGAAACTACTGCCGGACAGGGGACAAATCTTGGACACAGGTTTGAACATATTTCTAAAATAATAGAAATGGTAACAAAAAAAGAAAAAATTGGGGTCTGTCTTGACACATGTCATATATTCGCCGCAGGCTATGATATTTCAAATGAATATAGCTATAAAAAAACCTTTCATGAATTTGATAAAATTATCGGAATCCATAAGCTCAAGGTCTTTCATATAAACGATTCAAAGAAAGGATTGGGGAGCAGGGTTGACAGACATGAACATATAGGTAAAGGGAAAATTGGACTTACAGCGTTCAGACTCCTTTTAAATGACCCAAGGTTTAAGGATATTCCGATGATACTGGAGACACCAAAGGGTAAGACAATGAGAGAGGATAAAAAAAACCTGTCAGTCCTGAGGAGGCTTATTGACACCAGAGGGGCATGACAAAGAAATATCTGCCGCATTGATTACAAGAGGTAGAGTGTTCAATGGCGAGGCTAAAGCCTCACACTACGGTGATTTGTAATCTTTGATAATCAACCCTGTAGTGCGAAGCTTCAGCTTCGCTAAAGCATTTCCTTCCCTTTTTCCCGTGTCTGCAAATTTTCATATACAGGGAGATAGATAGAGAAGGTCGTCCCCACACCTACCTCTGATTCTACTGAAATATAGCCATTGTGATTTTTGATTATGGAATAGACAGTTGCAAGTCCAAGACCACTCCCCTTTTCTTTTGTCGTAAAATAGGGATCAAAAATCTTTTTAATGTTCTCTTCAGATATACCAACCCCTGTATCTTGAATAAATATCTTTACATACCTCCCGTATTTCAGGGGAAGGTCAGTTTCAACACCGAGAGAAATATTTTCAGCAGATACCCTCAGCATTCCCCCTTCAGGCATAGCCTGTTTTGCATTTATAATCAGGTTGTCAAAGACCTGACCCATCTGCCCTTCATCAACCTCAAGGGGGTAGAGGTCATCTGTCATAAAAAAATCGCACTTGATATGGGAGCCTGACAGGGTAAGGGATATTGAATCCCTGATTAAATTGGATAGAGATAGAACCTTTTTAATGGGTGATTTATCTTTGGTAAATGTTAATAATTTCTGTGTCAGGTCATTTGCCCTCAATGACGCCTTTTCAATATTACCCAGAAATTCATAAGCCTTATCCTCAGGCTTCAGGAATTTCTTTGTAAGATAGGCATTACCTGTAACGCTAGTCATAATGTTATTTAAATCATGAACAATACCTCCAGCAATAATGCAGAGTGTTTCAATCTTGGTTGTCCTGATAAATTCCTCTTCCCTCTTCTTTCGTTCCGTAATATCACGAATAATAGTTATAACAGCAGGATTACCACGCCAGAGGGTTCTCGATGCTGTTAATTCTATGGGAAGGATATTCCCTCCTTTTTGACGGATTGCAGTCTCACGCTGCTTGGAAATAAGCATACCCTCCAATATCTGTCTGTATAGTTCTGTATCAACAGGGAGTTTTTCAGATACTACAAGTTCTTTAAAACTTTTCCCATGGAGTTCATCAATAGCGTATCCTGTTATTTCTGATAATCTCTTATTGGCATAAACAATATCCCCATTGACACCCATTGTCACACCAATACCATCATTGGCATTCTCTGCAAGTGCCCTGAAATTTTCTTCAGATTCCTCCAGTTGTCTCGTCCGCTCCATTACCCTTTCTTCTAACTGCTCATTGAGAGTTTTTAAATCATACTGTATTTGAATTAATTCATGGTTCTTTTGAATTGAACTCTCATAGGCTGAGAGGAGAAAGTTTAAAATCTGTCTCTTATTAGCAGTTATTCGATAATGCTCACCTTCAAAGGTGGTTTCTAATTCCCCCTTAACAGAATCATTTTCCCGGTAACCTGAAATTGAAAGGAGAGAATTTATTTTATCAATGAGAGATTTGTCATCAAAGGGCTTGATGAAATAGCCATCAGCAATATCTGATACCTTGTCAAAATCCCCTTCCCTATCTTTTAATGATGTTACAAGTATTATAGGGATTTTTTTCAGCCTTTCGTCATGTTTAATCTCATATGCCATTTTATAGCCATCCATCAGTGGCATAAAAATATCACTGATAATAATATTCGGGTTAAACCTTCGGGCTGCTGCAAGACCCTCTATACCATTGAAGGCAAGGTGAACTTTATAACCACTCTCTTCCAAGAGATATTTAAGCTGTTCAGCCTGTGTCGGACTATCCTCAACAACAAGAATATTTGCTTCCCTATGAGGAATAGCCTCGCCTTGTTTTACGGTAAGCATCTCCTGGACATGTTTGATAAGAAATTCTTCCTTAGATGATTTTACTATGAAATTGTCTGCACCACACTCAAGCCCCCTGATAACCTCCCTTGGGTCGGAAAGCCGTGTCAGAAGAATAACAGGTATTTCTTTTAAGTTATCATCAGACTTTATAATTTTACAGAGCTGGTATCCATCTATCTCTGGCATCAGGATATCTGTCACAACAATGATGGCCTTTTGCTCTCTTAAGCGGGTAAGGGCATCTTGAGCGTTGCAGGCTATAGAAACGGGATATCCAGTTTGTCTGAGTATTTCACCTATCTGACTTGCCTGTGTAGGGCTGTCTTCAACAATCAAGATATAACCGTCATTCTCCATCTGACAATACTCTTAAGTTTTTAATAAACATAAACTTAAAGGCTAATTAATCCTATTCTATTCTCATTGACAGTCTGTGGCTAAAATTTTAATATCCCTCTGTAAAGATTCATGAGGGTTTCTTAGGTATTTCATTTTCAATTGTTGAATTGGCGATAATATAATTCCTATCCACTAAATTTTCAAGTGCCTGGGCTATCATTTCCGGAGAAAGCTCGTATGTCGCTGCATTAAGTTTTACTGCCTCCCACGGCATACCATATACAACCGAGCTTTCCTTATCCTGGACAATAGTTATGCCGCCCCTGTCTTTCATAAGCCTTAATTCCTCTGCCCCATCCCTTCCCATTCCTGTGAGAAGTATACCGACCATATCTCCACCAAAGACATTCACTGCTGAATGGAAAAGATATGAGACCGATGGGCAAACCCTATTTTCTAACTCAGTTCGTGTTATCGCAACCCTGCCGGCACTATCTACCCCCATATGAAAGTCCTCTGGTGCAAAATAGATATGCCCGGGGAGAATATGCTCTCCGTCTGTGGCTATATGAATCGGAAGTATGGTTGTATGCTGGAGCCATTCTACCATACCCTTGAGAAAACCCTTTGCTATATGCTGAACAATAAGGACAGGGATAGGGAATTCACCCTGAAGCCCTGAGAGAATTGTCTGAAGCACAGGGGGACCACCAGTTGAGGCACCGATTGCAACTAATCTGATTTTTTTTGGTATCCGTTTGTATCTGAATTCAGGTATGGGTCTCCTGACAGCCTCTGAAATAATGGTTTTAGGCCATCTCTTCACTACTTTTACCTCAGACATCAGTTTCACGGTATTTATAAAATCTTTCACTGACTCGTCATGGTCGGGATCTCCTTCACCAGAAGGTTTATTGAGAAAAGCAATTGCCCCAGCCTCCATAGCGTGGAATGTCATTTTAACATCGGTTGAATCATAACTTGCGCTTATAATGATAATAGGAACAGGGTTTGTTTCCATAATCCTGCGGGTAGCATCATAGCCATTCATTTTAGGCATATTTATATCCATAACGATTAAGTCAGGTTTTAGTCTTTCAGCAAATCTAACCGCCTCTTCACCATTTACCGCAATACCAACAACCAGGATGTCTCCATCAGTCTCAAGGATGTGCCTGAGATAATAGCGGCAAACCTGTGAATCATCAGCAATGAGAACTCTAATCGAAGGTTTCATATTAGCCTTCTTATGACCTCAAGTAAATTTTCCTGATTAAAACTGCTCTTTACAATATAGGCATTTGCACCAGCCTCAATGCCACGCTCACGGTCTTCTCTCTTTTCAAGAGCTGTTACTAAAATAACAGGTAATTCAGATAATTTTTTATCGTCTCTGATTTTTAAAGTAAGGTCAAAACCGTCCATCCTCGGCATCTCTATATCGGAAACAACAAGGTCAAAATCTTCGGTCTTAAGCCTTGTAATTGCATCAATACCATCAACAGCAGTCTGGACATTATACCCTGCTGACTCAAGTATATTCTTCAGCAATACCCTTGAAGTAACAGAATCCTCTACAACCAAGATGGATTTAACCCCTGCCTCCTCTTCACCTGCAACAGCAGGTATTTTAGCTGCAATTGGAATTTTTAAGGCCGATTTCAGCAAATCAGAGACATTCAGGATAGGCACGACCTCACCTGGCCCGATGACTGCTGCCCCGGCAACATTCTGTACACGGGAAAGTTGTTTGCCAAGACCCTTTACCAATACCTCCTGTTCATTGAGTATCTTATCAACTCCAAAGGCAATGCGTTTTTTCTCATTACCGATAATAAGAACAGTTATAAATTGTGAACCATCTCCCCTCTTTCTCTGGAGAGTCAAATTGAGGACACTTTCAAGCCTGACAAATGAGATAGGGGAATTGTATAATAAAATTGTTTCTCTGTTTTCAACAGTCTTGATTTCATCATTCCTGATTCTCAACACGCATTCCACACTTATTGTTGGCATAATGAAGACATGGTCAACTACCCGGACTAAAATCCCCCTGAATGTAGAGATAGTAATGGGAAGGAGGATACGGAATTTTGTCCCTGAATGAATCCTGGTCTCTACTGATATACTTCCCTTGAGCCTTTCTACCTTCTCCTGAACAATTGCCAATCCCAGTCCCCTCCCCGAGACATCGGTTATTATTGGACTCGTTGAAAGCCCTGAGTAAAAAATAAGTGATAGCGATTCCCCTTCACTGAGGTTATCAGCCTCCCTTTGAGGTAGTATTTTATTCTTTACAGCCATTTCCTTTATCTTTGCAATGTCAATCCCTGCCCCATCGTCAGAAATAATGACTTCTACCTTGTCTCCGTTTATCCGTGAGATTGTAATAGTAATAGTGCCCCTTCTCGGCTTTTTATTTATTGCCCTCTCTTCAGGCTTCTCAATACCGTGGTCAATACAATTTCTCATAAGATGTATGAACGGGTCTTTCATCTCCTCTAATATTCGTCTGTCCATCTCAGTTCCTTCTCCGCTCATAATGAGACTTGCCTCTTTGCCCTGCTCATTTGATATATTGCGGACAAGCATTGGTAATATACCAAGGATTGTTGAAAAAGGGAGCATCATCGCCCTTTTCATATCATTTAATATGTTGTCAATCATACCATCAAATCTCTTGCTGTATTGCTTACTTGAAATTTGAAGCATGGCAAGTTCTTTTTCAATTGACTTTATCTGTGTCTGTATTTCATAAATAAATTCCTTTAATCTGACTGAATGGAATGCGCCTGAATCCATCTCATTGCTGCCATTCCTCTTTTCAATTGTTCGCTGTGCTTGCAGCGTATCTCTATATGCCTCCTTACATTGCATTTTTAAAATTTCAAGCATTTCAGAGATATCGGTGATAGCTGCAGCATGCTGGTTTGCCATAAGTTTCATGGGGAGCATCTCTTCAGCCTGGAGCAATAAAGAATTTAACTTGGCCGTGGATACCCTGACGGTCTCTGATAGGGTGGGATATTCTTTAACCAGACTTGATTCTTGAGATACCCTTCCCTCCTCAGGCAGGACTCTATCATCAATCTCTTTAACTCTGATACCTGAAAGGTCTTGGATAAGTTTTGAAACATTGCTTTTGTCATAGGGAGTCTGTCCTTCATCATGGGAGGAAATTATTTTGCGAATCGTATCAATTGCACGGTAGAGGATATCAAAAAGTTCAGGCGGCTTCTCTATCTTTTTCTTTTTCCATGCCCCGAATATATCCTCAAGGAACCGACAGATCGTTTCAATATCGGTCATATTGACAGCACGGGCTGCACCTTTTAAACTGTGGGTATCCCTGTAGATAGTCTCTATGATTTCCGTTTCAACCGCGGGAGAAGGCATTTTCTCTAACTCAAGGAGTCCATTGGATACAGTATTAAGATGGTCATGTGCCTCAGCCTTAAATGTTAAAAAAAGAGACCTCTGAAAGTCATTTTTACTTTTATCCATATACCCTATCCCTTATAATATTCAAGAAGGCTGCTCAGCTTCTGCCCTGATTCCTGCAGGGTCCTCATGGTGATCTCAACCTGTTTTGTGCTTGCAGCATTTTGTGTTGTCGCCTGTTTGATGTTCGTCATAGCTAAAGTCACCTGATCAACACCAACTAACTGCTGATTGCACGATGCAGCAATCTGCATTGATGCCTGAGATGCCTCAGCAATGGCTTTGGAGAGGCTCTGAATAGAATTCCCAGCCTCAATGGATTGTTTGACAGTAGCCTCAACCTCTTTACTCCCCTTTTCCGTTGCCATCACGGCTGCATTTGTTGATCTTTGAATGTCATTTAAAATAGTCCTTACCTTTTTTGTAGCCAGTTTTGATTGTTCTGCAAGACCTTTTATTTCCTGTGCTAAAACTATAAAGCCCTTCCCCTGTTCCCCTGCCTTAGCTGCCTCAATGGAGGCATTCACTGAGAGGAGATTTGACTGGTCTGCAATGTCATCAACGGTAGCAATAATCTCACTGATTGCCTGGTTATACTCACTCAGTTTTACAATCGATTCTGCAATAGAAGCCATCTGCTCCCTCATTCGATTTATCCCTTCGATAGTTTCATTAACCACCTTTGCACCTGTCTGAGAGACCTGCAGGGTATTCTGGGCTGTATCAGAGACATACTTAGCCTTCTGGGTAGAGAGGTTAGCGGTCTGTCTTACCTCTTCAACAGTTGTAGTCGTTTGAGCCACTGCTGTTGCAGTCTCTTCCGTGCTGGCAGCAAGCTGGGCAGTTGTGGCAGCAATTTCATTTGAAGAGGATGCAATCACTGCTACCGCCTCAACGATATTACTATTCTGCCTCTTGATCCCTTCCACCATCTTTCGAAATGCCTGTGATAAAATGCCTACCTCGTCCTGCCTGTTGTATGAAGGTATATTAACTGCAAGATTTCCAGAGGAGATCCTTTCTGCAACGGCAGAGATTTCTATGAGCGGTTTAGATAAGATTCTGTTCATAAAGAGGGTTATAATCACCCCACTCAAAATGGCAAGAATACCTATATATGCCAAGAACCGGATAAATTGCTCTAACCCCTTTTCTAACTCTGCTATTTTATGCCTTGCCTCCCGCCCAGCATCTGTCACGAGTTCCTTTGTAATTGAAATCATCTTATTAAATCGTTCAGCCTGAATTCCTAAGGTAATTTTTTTTGCCTCCTCAATCTTTTCATCATAAATAAGGGGGATGAGTTGTGTATCCCGTGTCTCCCTGAATGCAAGTCTCACAGTGTTAAGTTCCTCAAGTCTTCGAATCATTATTGGTTCATTCTTATTCCTTTCAAGGAGTTTTTCTATAATCCGTGAAATTTGTTCGGCATTCCCTTTGATATTTTGATGCCATAATTCCTTATCCCCCCGTTCAGAAACCGTCATCATCATCAACAATACCATCTGTCTATCAGATTCAATTGCTTTGAGTGTCAGGAGGTCCTCTACATTGGCAAATAATGTACCAGAAATCTCTTTCTGGGAGCCTTTCACAGTTGATATGCCCATACTGTTTATAAT
>JACQQJ010000059.1 GCA_016207035.1 Nitrospinota bacterium
TAAAATATAGTGAACTATTCCGCAAACGGCGGGTGTTTCTATTTTTAGGGATTTACATAACTACAAAGTATAAGATAATTATTTTAGCCATGACGAACCTTATCAAGATAAATAAAGGCGATGACGATTATCCAGAAGCATTAAACCAATACCTTTGCATACATGCGCCAAAGACTGTCACTGCCGTAGGCAAAAGAAATATCCTGCAAAACAAGAAACTTGCTATCTTTTGTTCTGTAAAGTGTCCGGGTAATATAATTTTGAAAACATACGATTTGATAAAAAAGTTAAAGGAATCAAGTATAACGGTTATCAGCGGATTCCATTCTCCAATGGATAGTGAATTTTTGAATATCCTGTTGAAAGGAAAACAGCAGGTTATAATTTGTCCTGCAAGGGATATAAATGGAATGCGTATAAAGGCAGTATATAAGAAACATCTTGAGGATGGGAGGCTGCTTTTCCTCTCAACATTTACTAAAAAGGAAAGGCGCATTTCCTCTGAAAAAGCCCTTTTACGCAACCGCTTCGTTGCAGCAATAGCGGACTCAGTCTTTATCCCCTATACAGAGCCAAAGAGCAAGACAGAGAAATTTTATAACGAAATATCCAAATGGGATAAACAAATTTACAGTCTTGAAAATATGTTAACTATGGATCTTTGAACTTGCCCCATGTCCTTTATAGTTATATTTTATCAAAAATCTTCTCTGTTGAAACAATATGCTTATGAAGCCCCAGGTCTTTACCATCTATTCCAAGTGCAATGCCTACTAACTGGGGGAGGTGGAGGATGGGTAGGTCTAATTTCATTTGAACAATCTTATTAATTTCAGGCTGGTAGGAATCAAGATTGAGATTACAGAGTGGGCAGGGTGTGACAAGGCAATCCGCCTCTTTCTCCTTTGCCTCTTTCAGGCTTATACCTGACATAGTGAGGGAATGCCCCTTGTTCCACATGATAATGGGAAAGCCACAGCATTTAAATCTTCCATCATAGCTGACTGGCTCACCACCTAAGGAGGTAATTATATCCTCCATTGCAGTTGTTCTGTCAGGATAAGAAAAATCAGAGTATATGGAGGGTCTCAGGACATAGCATCCATAGAAAGGGGCAACCTTTAGTCCTTTTAAGGGTCGTACAACCAGATTTTTTAATCTATCGAGACCAAAGTCATCAATCAAGATATGGAGTAAATGCCTTATCTTGACCTTACCATTATACTGATGCCCACCCTCTTTCAGTATACCGTTTATCGTATCCCTTCTCTTTATATCTCCATCTATGTTCTTTTGAGCCTTTATCATTACACCCTGGCATGTGCCACAGATATTCATAATATTGAGATTTAATTCTTCAGCAATAGCAAATGTCCTTGCATTCAGGCTATCACTGAGGAGTGGATCTCTTTCAGAGATTACCCCTGCACCACAACATGAGGCATTTGTAAGTTCATGGAGTTCTATACCCAGTCTTTCTGCTACTATTAGAGAAGAACTGTAAAGCTCTCTACATGCACCTTTTGCAACACATCCTGGATAAAATGCAAATTTCATTTTTTAAATCTTTTAAATATCCTCTTTACATCATCCATTTCATCAATATGTTTATGAATAATAGGCGGATTCTTTCCCTTTAAAAACATTCTTATTCCAACAGGAATAAGGCTCAAGAGCCCCGGGATATTAAATATACCTATGGACTTTATAGGCAGTATATTTTCATTGAGTATTCCACTTTTATTTATAGATTCAACAAAACCATTCACATGCCTTGCACCGTTGTTACCTGTTATACCCATTTCTAATGCTGTAGTCCTTAGTGTTATAATTCTATCCAGCGGTTTTGTCTCTGTTGGGCATCTCTCCCAACATTCCCCGCAGTGTGTGCAGTCCCACATTCCATTTTCTTTACTTAAGTCAATAATCCTTTCTAATTTTCCCTTATCACGTGAGTCATCTACAAACCTCTGCGCCTTAGCAAGGGCAGCAGGTCCAAGGAACTTCTCATTTGCTTCCCAGCTATTACAGTCTGAACAACAGGATGCACACATAATACAGGTGGATGCGGCATCTATACGATGAAATTCTTCAGGGGATTGTCTCTGCTCCTCAAACCCCCCTTTACCACCCTTTTGTAAAGGGGGGGTAGGAGGTTTTAAAGATTTATCAACAATAAGCCATGGTTTAACATCTTCAATTTTCTGCCAGAAGAGATCCAGATCAACCACCAGGTCCTTCAATACCTTTGCATTACCAATTGGTTCTATCCTTATTTCACCATTCATTATTTCATCAACCACCTGGGTCTTGCAGGCAAGCTTCGGATGTCCATTGATCTTTACTGCACATGAACCACAGATGGCACTGCGACAGGACATTCTGTAGCTCAATGTCCCATCCTGTGTCCATTTAATCAGATTAAGGCAGTCCAGTACAGTTGCCCCTTCCGGAATATTTAATTCATAATCCTTATAATAAGGGCCTTTATCCTTCTCAGGATTCATTCTAAATATTGAGAAAATTACCATATTTTAATTTAGCCACTAATGAACACGAATTAACACTAAAAATTATAAAATATTTTTTAATTCGTGGGTTTTCGTGTAAATTCGTGGCTAATTAATATTTCCTCTCCTCTGGCTGATACCTTGTAATAGCCACTGGCTTGTATTTCAATTCAATTTCACCATCATCTCCCTTATAAGCCAGAGTATGTTTAAGCCATTTTACATCATCCCTCTTTGAGAAATCTGTCCTCGCATGGGAACCCCTGCTCTCTTCTCTTGCAAGGGCACTTACAATTATAACCTCTGAATACTCTAACATATGCCTTAGCTCTATTGACTCAATAAGATCTGTATTGAATACCTTTGACCTGTCTGTTATCTTTGCCTTTTTAAATCTATCCTGTAACCCCTTAATCTTATTAAGACAGAGCTCTAATCCCTCTCTGTTCCTGAATATCCCGCATTCAGACATCATAATATCTTTAAGTCCGTTTCTAATATTGTTCATATTCTCATTACCACTTGCGTTGAAAATTGTATTAATCTCAGTTTTCGCAGATGTAATCTCTGTATCTTCATTAACATCGTGTAACTGAAAATCCTTTGCGGATTCCAGAACAGACTGTCCTGCCCTCCTTCCAAATACAAGTGCATCAAGAAGGGAGTTTGTTCCGAGTCTGTTTGCCCCATGGACTGATACGCATGAGCATTCACCTGCCGCATAGAAACCAGTAACCTTAGTCCCTTTATCATTTATTATTACCTGCCCATCTCTATCAGTGGGAATCCCACCCATAGAATAATGGACTGTTGGCTGTATGGGCAGAGGTTTCTCAATACAATCTATACCAATAAAATCTATCCCGAGCTGTCGCACCTGAGGAAGTCTCTCCATTATCTTCTCTCTACTGAGATGTCTGAGGTCAAGATATATAAAATTCTTACCATCAATTCCTCTACCTTCATTAATTTCAGTCTGTTCTGAACGGGATACTATATCTCTCGGTGCCAATTCCATCATTGACTTTGCATACCGCTCCATGAATCTTTCGCCCTTACCGTTTATAAGATATCCACCTTCACCCCTCGCTGCCTCTGATATCAGTATCCCCTGTTCATAAAGTCCTGTTGGATGAAACTGAACAAACTCCATGTCTTCAAGTGGTATCCCTGCCCTGTATGCCGCCACTATTCCATCACCTGTACTGGCAAATGCATTGGATGTGATACGGAATGCCCTGCCATAGCCGCCGGTAGCAAAAATTACAGCCTTCCCCCTCAAGACCTCCAGTCGGCCATTCTTTATATCATATGCAACTACACCCTTGCAGATATTGTCATGTACAATGAGAGAAAGGATATACCATTCAGAATATATTTTTATTTTACTGGCATTTCTCATCACCTGCTCAGATAAGGAATGGAGTAATGCATGGCCTGTTCTGTCAGCAGCATAACATGCCCTCGGTCTTGAATGCCCTCCAAAATACCTCTGTGCAATCTTTCCATCCCCTGTCCTGCTAAAGATACACCCCATGTGCTCCATTTCAATAATGGCTTCAGGTGCATCTTTAACCATCATTTCAATTGCATCCTGATCCCCGAGAAAATCACTCCCTTTAACAGTATCATACATATGGATTTCCCATGAGTCGTCACTGGAGTTTGCGAGGGAGGCAGCAACCCCACCCTGTGCTGCACCTGAATGGGAGCGGGTAGGATACACCTTTGAAACAATAGCAGTATCAAGACTTCCGCATACCTCAAGGGCAGCCCTCATACCTGCTAATCCAGCACCAACTATGATTACATCGTGAGTTACCATATGAATTGGTTTATGTTGAATTTAAACGAATTAAAGGATAGTAA
>JACQQJ010000001.1 GCA_016207035.1 Nitrospinota bacterium
ATGATATAGTTTATAAATTGTAACTAAAGTTTAAATTGCTTTACTCTCTTATGGGTTGTGGTAATATCAATTTTATGAAGGAGCGGGTTGTAATAGCTATGAG
This sequence comes from Nitrospinota bacterium, assembly GCA_016207035.1. GTDB lineage: Bacteria > Nitrospinota > Nitrospinia > UBA9942 > UBA9942 > JACQQJ01. Next base: position 104 of record JACQQJ010000001.1, read on the forward strand.
CGGCGGTGTGGACAGCTCCACTGCAGCAGCCATTTTAAAGGATACAGGATATGACCCGATTGGCATATCAATGCAGATATGGGATTATTCAGCAGAAAGTCCAGAGAGGTTTGGAACATGCTGTTCTCTCAATGATATAAGTGATGCCAGAAGGGTTGCAGATAAACTTGATATCCCCTTTTATGTCCTCAATCTGGAGGAGGAGTTTAATAAGTATGTGGTGGAATATTTTATTTCAGAGTATATGATAGGAAGGACGCCTAATCCCTGTATTCCATGCAACCAGAGGCTGAAGTTTGACATACTCCTTAATCATGCTGCAAAGATCGGGGCATCAAAGGTGGCAACAGGTCATTACGCAAAGGTGGCAAATGAAGATGGTAGATATTTTGTAAAGAGGGGCGTAGATATAAAAAAGGACCAGAGTTATTTCCTGTTTAATCTCACACAGGGGCAGTTAAAGAGGGCTCTATTCCCCCTTGGTGATTATACAAAGACAGATATTAGAAAAACGGCAAAATCCTTTGGGCTTAAGGTTGCAGAGAAATATGAGAGTCAGGAGATATGTTTTATACCTGACAATAACTATGCAGAGTTTATAAAGAAGAAGGTTGATGCAGATAAAATTGAGGAGGGGGAGATAGTAACAACTGATGGGAAGGTAATAGGAAGGCACAGGGGCTTGCCTTTCTACACTATTGGTCAGAGGAAGGGTCTTGGTATAAGCTGGGCAAGACCTTTATATGTAACAGAAATAGATTTAAAGAACAATCGTCTCATCGTAGATGAAGGAGATACCTTGATAAAGAAGGGGTTTATAGCTGAAAAAGTAAACTGGTCTATTGCTCCCCCTGTGGATGGGTATTTTAAGGCTTTGGTGCAGATCAGATACAGACATACAGCAGCAGGGGCAGAGATTATCTTAAATGATAATAATAGTGTGAAGGTGACTTTCGATGAACCTCAGAGGGCAGTTACACCTGGACAGGCAGCGGTATTTTATATTGAAGATACCCTTATCGGTGGTGGATGGATAAGAGAGACATTTTTAAAAAGACAAATATCAACAATAAAACATCAAATACATTAAGCCTATTGATTATCTTTTCCATGATAATCTGGGGTGGCAGCTGGGTTTCAGCAAAGGCAATTTCCAGTACACTCCCTCCTGAAATGCTGACCTTCTGGAGGTTTTTTATCAATCTCATCTCATTTATCCCTGTCTTATTCTTTTTTAAAGAGCCTATAAAGATAAAAAAGTCTGCTCTCAGTTATATATTTTTAGGTTCAGCCTCTTTTGGTCTCTATCTTTATCTCTTTTTTATTGGACTTAGACACGGGTTTGCTGGGGCAGGGGGTGTACTCGTTACGACTATGGTCCCTCTTATTACCTTTGCTCTATCAATACCAATCTTTAAACTAAGGATATCAACCAAAGATTGTGCAGGCTTGATTTTAGGCGTTGCAGGAGGCAGTATACTCCTGAAAGTCTGGACCCTTGATAGGACTAAGATTTTTATGGGGGGAAATATATATTTTTTAATCTGTGCAATACTCTGGTCTCTCTTAACTATCTCCAGCCAAAAGGGAGGTTCTCTTGTCTCTCCACTTATATTCAGCTTCTTTGTATATACCTTTTGCTCTATAATCTACCTTTTTCTTGCCCTACCACAGGGTATTCTCACTATCTTTAAACAGGGTTTATCTTTCTGGCTTAATATGCTCTACCTGTCAGTTGTTTCAAGCAGCTTTGCCACAACAGTATATTTTATTGCATCAAGCCGCTTGAACTCATATAAGGCAAGCTCATTTGTCTTTTTGGTTCCATCCAGTGCAGTTATTTTAAGCTGGATATTTCTCGGAGAGAAACCTAAAATATCCACAATTATCGGTGGACTTGTGGCAATTATCGCTGTGTATGTGTTAAACATGAAATAACCCCAAAAAAATGTGTGAATGATTACCACCCATCTTTCCCCTCCTTCTGAAGGAGGGGACAAAGGGGAGGTCTACCACTTTTTAAGTGAAACGCTTTCGCAGGGAAGCCCTTTCATAGCAAAGATCTCTAAAATTCACGCATTTTTTGGGTATCTTTGCTTTTATGAGAGGGCTACAGTAAAGTTTCTCAAATGTCAAAATAGAGATGAATGATATTAGTAGAATTAGAAAAAAGGATTCTGCAAGGCTTGTGTGGGACTCAAAGCTCCGCAGGGCGCCGAATCCAAAAGACATAGAATTTCAGACCGCAGAGGTTGTAATTCCCAATCCTGCACATAGGGAGCAGCTTCCATTGTCGTTCAGGGACGGACTTATCGGCGAGGCAGAGATTGATAAGCAGAAGATGAACCGTTTGATATGGGGAGACAATCTTCTTGCCATGCAGGCTTTGCTTACGCAAGGGTATGAAGGCAAGATAAACCTGATTTATATTGACCCGCCTTTTGACTCAAAGGCTGACTATTCCCACAAGATGACGATTGCCCCGTCTGTCATTCCCGCGAAAGCGGGAATCCAAAAATCAGAGTCTATTGAATTCACCAAAGAACCCTCTGTCATTGAGCGACTTGCATACAAGGACACATGGGCAGGCGGAACGGATTCCTACCTTGATATGCTCTATCCGAGATTGCAATTGATGAAGAGGCTACTGGCAGAGGATGGGAGTATTTACATACATATTGGCTCAAATATGTCTCACTATATCAAAATAATGCTTGATGAAATATTTGGAAGAGATTGTTTTAGAAATGATTTAATTTGGTTGTATGAAGGGCGTGAACTCTCTCATACAGAATATAATGCTAAACACGATAATATCTTATTTTATTCAAGGTCTCAAAAATGGAAATTTAATTGGAATCATCCTAAAGTAAGAGAGGAGCTAAAAGAATCTTCTAAGAAGGCAATGTCAAGATATAAGGATGAGGATGGTAGGTGGTTTGTTCTTAGATATAAAGAAGGTGGAGGATTTGCTCCAATTGAAGAGGAGGGCGAACATACTTATAGACAATATGTTCCAGAAGGTATCCCACCAAGAGACTGGTTTTTTGTTGATTATTCAAGAAAGTCTGAAAGAACTGGTTATGATACGCAAAAGCCAATTACCTTATTAGATAAATTAATCTGTGCCTCTTCTAACGAAGGTGACCTTGTTGCAGATTTCTTTTGCGGGTCAGGCACAACATTGGCTGTTGCAGAAAAACTCAACCGCAGATGGATTGGCTCTGAACTTGGAAAGGTTGGAATACAGGTTACCCGCGCAAGGTTTGTGGAGCAGCAGGCGAAACCGTTTCTCATTGAAAACATCGGCAACTATCAGCGAGAGATGATTTATCTCACAGGCGGAAAAATCTATGAGATGCAGAATCTTATCCTTAAACTCTATGGCGCTACTCCACGAGATAAGATGAGCGGGTTAGGCATCCGCAAGGCAGAAGATAATATTGAAGAACTTGTCTATGTCGGCTATCCTGACAGACCAGTTACAGCAGGCAAGGCAGAGGAACTTGCACAACAGGCGCAGAAGCTTGACGGCAGGGGATATAAGAGGCTGATTATTCTTGGATGGGATTATGAATACAACTATCATCAGGCAATTGAGTCAAGAAAGAGGGCATTAAAAGATAAAATTAAGGTTGAAGTCATAAGCAGGGACATCCCGCCTGATATATACGATTATTTGAAAAAGGCAAAGACAGAAGAAGACATTGAAGCCCTTTCAGAAAAGGTCAAATTTTATGAAAGACCATATTTAAAGATAAATGAGCCGAAGGTAAAGGATTTAAAAGATGGTAAGGCTGAAATTTCTCTCTCCCTAAAACGCTATGTCCTGATGGATATCCCCATAAGCCAGACCTCAAAGAAAGGACAGGAGGATTATGCAGCCCTGATGAAGATTGCAAAGGACAACTTTGCAGTGCTGATTGACTACTGGGCAATTGACTGGGATTATGACGGGTTCACCTTCAAGAGCCAGTGGCAGGCATTCAGAGGCAACGGCAAAAAGGTAAAAACAGTTATTACAGAGGCAAAGGAGATTTTGAAAAAGGGAAAGCGTATAATTGCAGTAAGGGTTGTTGACATCTTTGGCAATGACGCAGGGGCAGTGGTGGAGGTGTAAAAATGAGTGAAGAATTCAGTAGTTTAAAAATTAACTCACGGATTAAACACCTTATTCTTAAAGATTATCTTCCTGCGTGGGAAGCCATTTTGGGACGGTATCACGGGAGGATGCTCTATTTTGATTGTTATGCAGGGCCAGGTAGTTACAGGTGGAGAGGCAAAGAAATAGAGGGGTCTCCTGTGATAGCAATACAAACAGCAGGTGAATGGCTTAAGAAAAACCCTCGTAAAGAGATGAGGTTGGTTTTTATTGAAGAAGTTGCAAATCAGAAATGCAAACTTGAAAAAGCCATATCAGAATTTAAGGATAACCCCAAAAATCTCTATATCGAGGTTATTTCAGGTAAGGCTGAGGATGTTGTTTCAAAATTGCTTGCCGATGTTAAAAACTTGGCTCCTGCCTTTTTCTTTTTAGATCCTTATGGACACCCGCTTGAAATGTATCTTATAAGAGAGATTTTAAAAAGGCAGAAAACTGAAGTTTTAATAAACTTTATGTATTATCAAATCAATCGTGATATAGGTAATTCATTGGTTGAAGACAAAGTTACAAAACTGTTTGGGACAACTGCATGGAAAGACCAACCTTTTGTCAACTTGTCAGGAAGTCAGAGAGAGCAAGGAATTTTAGATTATTATATCCAACAACTTGGAGTACAATACTACATACCGTTTAAAATCAGATTTGGTCTTGATGAAAAAGTAGCTGCCAGCAGAACAAAATATTACTTGATTCATGCAACAAACCATTTTCGGGGTTTTGATAAGATGCTGGAGGCAATGTGGAAGCATGGCAGTGAAGGCAGTCTTGACTGTGGAGATGGGCAAATGGTGCTTTTCCCGGAGAAGACTGTTGATTCATTAAAGGATTTTCTCCGGGGAAAATATTGCGGACAGGAAATTGCCTTTGACAAAATGCGTAAGGAAAATTGGAGGTTGTATTATAGAGAAAAGGAATTTAGAGAATCGCTCCAAGTCCTAAAAAAAGAAAACAAAGTAGAATTTGTTCCTGTTACCAGTAAGACGGAGAGGGGTTGCAAAGGTAAAGATAGAATAAGGTTTGTTGGTGACTAAGAAGGAGGTTTTGTGGCAATTACCATAACTACTCGCAGTTCTTTCATAAAGCAGTTTCATGCTCAGGAAGGCAATTCCAAAATAGTTTGTTTCAAGTTTTGGGAACTTGTGAGTGCGGCAGGATGTCCTTATAGTTGCAGTTACTGTTTCCTGCAGGCAACGCCCTCCTATGTATTTAAGCATTACCCGCTGCATGGAGCTATTTTTTCTAATTGGAAGCAAATGCTTGAGGAGGTAGATATATGGCTTAAACATCCAATACCGAGAATGCTTGTTATTGGAGAACTTCAGGATGGATTGGCTTTTGACAGCATTTATAAAAAACAGTTTGGGATTGCTCTAACAGAGATGCTTATTCCTAAATTTGCGAAACAGAACCGTCACCAGTTGCTTTTTTTATCAAAATCTATTTACATTAAGAATGTATTGAACTTGCAGCCTACAAATCAGGTTATTTTCTCATGGTCTGTCAATGCAGAGGATGTTGCCAAAAGATGGGAGAAAGGAGCCCCCTCTCCTTATAAAAGATTTGATGCAGCCAAGAAAATAAAAGAAAAAGGCTGGCGGATAAGATTTAGATTGGATCCCATGATTCCTTATGAAGGTTGGCAAGAAGGATATTTATGGGCAATTAAACAAATAAATGATTTAGAGCCTGAAATGGTAACCATCGGTAGTTTGCGTGCCTCAAATACTCTAGGGTCGCATGCCAAAAAAAATGGGCGAGATGCTTCCATCTTTGACTTGCTTACAGAAAAAGATCCAAGTGGATTTAAAAACAGGCTGCCTTTAGCTATTCATAGTAAACTTTTTGCTTTTGCTTTAAAGCATTTGAAATCATCAACTAAGCCTGCTTTATGTAAAGAAGACTTGTCATTGTGGAAATCGTTGGGTCTTGCTTTTAATGGTTGCCATTGCTTGTTAGATAGTAATGATGGTTTAATTATTCCAAGACAATATCTTGTAGATCAATTATCAGAGAAGACTTCAATCGCTACAATGCAATCTGGTAGGTATTTACACAGATTACATATTAAACAGAGGAGGTAGCCATGATACCAATAGAATATGACATGATTATTTTTAAGGAAGATGAAACTTATGTGGCGTATTGCCCTGAACTTGATGTTTCAAGCTGCGGGAGTAGTGTTCAACATGCACGGGGGATGCTTAAAACTGCGGTAAGGCTTTTTCTTGAGGAAGCTGAAAAGATAGGAACAATTGAGGACATTCTTGAAGAGGCAAGATACAAAAAAGAGGCAAGTGGCTGCTGGATTCCGCCAAAGCTTGTTGCAACCGAATTGGTAACTGTATCGTAATATGCCAAAAATAAGTCCCATACCTGCAAGCAAATTGCGAAAGGTCTTTGAAAATGGCGGTTTTAAGTGTGTCAGAATTGAAGGAGACCATTTTGTATATACAAAATAAGGCATTTCAAGACCAGTAGTAATACCTGATTGGAAAGAAGTGCCTGTATTCATAATCAAAAATAATTTAAGTACAGCAGGCTTAACAAGGGAAGAATATTTTTCCCTATTGGAAAATGTATAATGGCTAAGAAAGACAACCAATCCTTTTCTCAAATGTATCTTGCCGATGTTCTCAAGGAAGAAGTTGAGGCATGGGCTAAGCAGGGATGGCATGGTGTTACACAGACTACCCTTGAGCTTTTTAACTACTGGTTTAAGAGGGATGAAGACGCCGCAGAGCGATTTCATCCCTGCCAGCAGAGGGCTATAGAAACGCTTGTTTACTGCCATGAAATCCTTCAGGCAAAAAACCTTCAGGATGTTTTTGAAAGGGTCGCGCCTGAAGCCATTTACCAGCATTTACCTTTGAAACAGGAAGTTGAAACAATCCCTTTTCCAAAATATGCCCTGAAAATGGCTACAGGGTCGGGCAAGACATGGGTTTTGGCTGCCCTCCTTGTATGGCAATACTTCAACAGGCTTAATGATGAGAGGCCCGGAAATTATTCATTCAGGTTTTTTGTTGTAACGCCAGGACATGAGGTGTTAAACAGACTTCTTGATTCTTTCAAAGGAAAGCGGGATTTAAAAACAGACAACAGAATGCCTGAAACATCAGATTACAAGCGTTCTTTATTTATAGCCGAAGGCTCGCACTGGCGGGATAGGTTTCATCTGGATATTCTTGAGCCTGATGATGTGAAGTCCAACACCACACCGCCTAATGGACCATTTGTGTTTATAACAAACTGGCAGCAGTTCAGGCTTAAATCTTCGGCATCTAATCTATGGGACAAATTTACCGGCGCAGATGTTGAGGAGATGCCGAGGGGCGAGATAATCGCTGATTTTCTATCTGAGTATCCTGACCTTGTGATAATGAATGATGAGGCGCATCATGTTCATGGCAAAAAGTCTGCCACTGGTAATGAGCTTGTCTGGCGGCAGTTTATGAATGTTTTGTATAAAAGGTTAGATGAAGGACATAAAGATGAAAGGGGTATATTTTTACAGGTAGATTTTTCTGCTACTCCGTTTTATGGAAGCGCTGAAAAAAGGGAGTATTTCCCGCATGTTATTTATGACTATGACCTTTTAAATGCAATGCAGGAAATGCTTGTAAAACAGCTTTTCCTTGAGCAGAGACAGGCTATAGCAGGAGAATCATTAGAGGAACTTGATTTCAGGGCTGAAAGGCACGAGCCGGAAGGCAGCCATAAAAGGGGTGAGATAAAAGCCCTTTCAGCAGGACAGAAATTGCTCCTTGATATTGGCAGAAAAAAACTTGAGCAGCTTACCGTTGAGTTTAGGAAAAAGGCTATAACCAAAAAACCTGTTATGATGGTTCTCTGTGAAGATACACGCGTTGCTGATTTAACGGCAGAGCATTTTGCGAGGCTTACTGATGAAAATGGGCAGTATTATGACGATAATAAAGTGCTTGCGATTCACTCTGACCTTACGGATAAAGAACTTGATAAGGCAAGAAAAGACCTTGACAGGATAGATATTGACGATGACCCGTTAAGGGTTGTAATTTCAGTTTTAATGCTCAGAGAAGGTTTTGACAAGAATAATATCTGCGTGACTGTGGTTTTGAGGGCAACGGAGGCTGATTTATTACTTGAGCAGATAGTTGGCAGAGGCTTGCGGTTGATGTTTCCGTCTTATGAATATCCTCAATTGCAGGATGCGAAAGTGGAAGCATATCAGGAAATAAGGCGAAAGAAAAACCCTTCAAATTCCTTTGATTTTCTTTTTGTTGTAGAGCATCCAAGATTTGTTGAGTTTTATAACACACTCAAAGAACAGGGGTATGTCATTGGTATTGGCGATACGAGCGGTGAACCAACAACAGGCGATATAATTCCGGTTGATGCGGTTACTGAGAGAATACCCCCTTACGACATTGCATGGCCTATTCAGATTTTTGATGAAGGAAGGATGCCTGAAATTTCACGGATTGATATTAAAACCCTTCCAAAATATCAGGGTGATTTTAATCAACTTAAAAAGTATCTTTCAAAACTCATTATTCAGGAAACCCATGTTGAAACAGGGGCGAAGACAAAGACATGGAAGCTGGATAATGATTATTTTGATTACAATCATTTCCTGATGCAGGCATCAAAAGCAGTTTCTACAAGAGGAAAGACTCCAATCCTTTCAGCAAAACAGGCTGAGATTGCAGGGATTGTAGACGACTATGTTTCGGAGTATTGCTTTGGAGAATATATAGATTTTATCAATCCGGAAAATTATCACATCCTCAATTATCAGCCAGCTTTTGACCATATTGTGGAAACCATAAGCAGGGCAATCATCAAGCTTATTGAGGGATACAAATTTGAAGTCAAAAAAGGCGTATGGGGGAAGCTCTCAGATATCCCAAGAATTATGGTGAGGGAAAGCAAATCTGTTGTAACAGAAAGGAGTATCTATCCAAGAAATGGCTATCAGTCAAAGGGGGGAGGTTTTGAAAGAGATTTTATGCAGGAAGTTCTTAACAATTCTGTGGACGTGCTAGCCTTTGCAAAATTAGACAGAAGGCACAAACTAAAGATTGCATATAGGGATGAAACAGGAATACTTAGAAACTATGAGGTTGATTTTATTGTTAAGACGCCAGATAAAATATATCTTGTGGAAACAAAGGCTGATAAGGATATTGATAGCCCAAATATTGCTGTGAAGGTTCAGGCTGCAAGTGCATGGTGTGAACAGGCATCTTTAGTACCATGCAATGAAGATATGAGCCAGCCCCAAGAATGGGAATATTTAATACTTTCAGAAAGTCTGTATAAAGGCAATAAAGGTTTGTCTTTTGAAGCCCTTGTGCCTCTTTGCAAAGGACTTAGAGATAATATTATTGCAAAGGCACAAGAAAGATTATTTTTATAAATTATTATGCTCTTTGATACTGAAAACTTTCTAAATACTGCGGTAGAGGCGGTGAAAGAGGCGGGGAGGATACAGAAGGAGAGGTTTGGGGACAAACATAGAATAGAATATAAAGGTGAGATAAATATAGTAACAGAGGTAGATTATCAGTGTGAAAAGGTAATAATTGATATTATAAAAAGGGAATATCCCGGGCATGAGATATTAACTGAAGAGTCAGGCAGTATTCGGGGCTTAAAATCAGGTAAATGGATAATTGACCCCCTCGATGGGACAACAAACTATGCCCATGGTTATCCTTGCTTCTGCGCATCTGTGGGGCTTGAGATAGATGGTGAAGTCGTCGTAGGGGCGGCTTACAACCCATTACTCGATGAACTTTTTACAGCCATAAAAGGGGGCGGGGCATACCTTAATAATAAGAGGATAAGAGTTTCGCAGACTGGAGATATGAATAAATGCCTCCTCGCTACAGGTTTCCCCTATGATATAAGAGAAACTAAACAAAATAATCTGGACCACTTCTGCAATTTTGCAGTAAGGACACAGGCAATAAGGAGGGCTGGCTCGGCAGTTCTTGACCTCTGTTATCTGGCTGCTGGCAGGTTTGATGGCTTCTGGGAATTGAAGCTGCGCCCATGGGATATGGCTGCATCAAGCCTTATTGTTAAAGAGGCAGGGGGGATGATAACAGATTTCAGAGGAGGGGAGTTCAGTATCTATAAAGGAGACACGCTGGCGAGCAATGGACTGATACATCAGGATATGATAGATATACTGAATTTAGCCACTGACTGACACAGTCATAAACCACCATTAGTGTCAGTGAACAGTATGAGGTAAAGATGTTTTTTTGCTGACACTAACATTAATCACTGGCACTTAGTAGTCAGCGGAAATCTGTGGCTGAATTAGGAGGTGACTTTATGAAGGGGCATATTGTGAAAGTAGAAAAGGGATTAGGATTCAGATCCCTGATGAGTACGCCAAATATCTAAACCTGCATCAGGGGTCCCTTGTTGATATTAAACTTGATAAGTCTAAAGATTTGCTCATAATCTCTCATATTTCAGAGTTAGAGAATATTGTCAAGAGATATATGTCGTCTGCAGGTCAAGTCGTATTTTTGGGCATATTAAAATACTTGACTAACCTCTTAGTTTACTTTATAATTTTTTAGAGGTTATAAATATGCATACTGTAAACATACATGAGGCAAAAACACATCTATCAGCAATACTTAAGCGTGTAGAAAGTGGAGAGGATGTTTTGATTGCAAAGGCAGGGAAGCCTATAGCTCGTGTTAGCCCGATACCCACCACATCAGGCAAAAGACAGGCCGGCAGTGCAAAGGGGAGAATTATTATGACTAAAGCCTTCACGGAGCCGTTAACGGAAAACATCCTAAAGAAATTTGAAAAATGAAGGCATTGCTGGATACCCATGTGTTCTTATGGTGGATTATGGACGACGCAAGATTGACTCCATATATACGGGATTTTATCGCAGATGAAGGGAATGACCTGTTTTTAAGTTCAGCATGTTGCTGGGAAATAGCGATTAAAATGAAAATGGGCAGGCTGAAACTACCAGATAATCCTGAAAAATTTATTCCTGACCAAATGATTGCCAATAACATATCAGGACTGCCTATACAATTAGTTCACGCCCTCCATGTTTATAACCTACCGGATCATCATAGAGACCCTTTTGATCGGATACTCGTATCACAGTCCCGTATAGAGAAGATTCCTATAATTACCAATGACCAACTATTTGCTGATTACGATGTCAAAGTTCTATGGGATAAAAAGAGAAGGCGGCATTGAATAAAATAGTTTTGATTAGCACAATATTTTTCTACTCCCCACTTTTAACATATAAAGAGTCTATAGAAAAAACCCGTTTTTGGTTATTTTTAGATTCGTAACTATTTGATATTATTGACAGCAAATTTGAGAAAAATCACTTATCCTAATGAGCCTTTGACTCACAAAGGGAAATAAAATTTCAGCCACAGAGGTCACTGAGATTTAAGAAGTTAAATCTTTTCTCTGAGTCCTCTGTGTTCTCTGTGGCAAAAGGTATTTTATTATTATGGTCCAAATATGAGTCGGTTTTGACAATGCCATCAAGAGAGAAAAATTTTAATGCATGCGTCTCCTGGTTACTCAATAAAAATCCTGTTTGCCCTTACATACCTCCTGGAATAATATCTCTCCCTGAGAGAGCTTTTTGTTACGCCCTGACTTTTACTGGCATGGGCAAAGGTATTATTGTCCATATATACTCCCACATGGGAGACTGTTCCTATTATGGATGTATTAAAAAATACCAGGTCACCCGGTTGCAGAGCAGTACCCCTGATAGCCTTTCCCACCATTGCCTGCTGCTGGCTGGTTCGTGGGATTTCCGTGCCCTGCTCCCTATAAACCCTCCTGGTAAAGGCCGAGCAGTCAATACCATATTCTGAATCCCCGCCAAATCTATAGGGTATACCGAGGTGTTTTTCTATAGTAGAAAACAGTTTATTTGTATTGAGGTTGCCTCTTTTCCCATATTCTGTAACCCTCTGCTCCATCATCTCAAGTTCTTTCTTTCTCATTTCCTCTCTCTCCCAGTTTCTCTTCTCTTTTTCTTTTTCCATCTCCTTCATCTGTTTTTCCACCGACTTTTCTACATCAGTCTGCTCCCTTTGATACCTTAATATATCATCTTGATATGCCTTCATCATCTTTTCTATATCCTGTGCTACCTTCTCTTTCTCAACCTTGAGCCTTTTATCCTCATCTTCAAACCTCCTTTGTATCTCCTCCTGCTCCCTCTTATATCTCAACGCCGCCTCCTCCTGTCTTTTCCTTTCAGCTTCCTGCTGCAGCATTATGAGTTTCTGTCTATCCTGCTCAAATTTTAGTTTCTCCTCATCAAGCCTCTTACTCAGCCCCTCCTCTGCCTTCTGTTTCTCTATTTCCTTCTCCCTCTTTTTTGCCTCTGTCTCCCCTCTCAATTTTTCCAGCTCTCTCTTTTTTCCTATCTTCATCATCAATTCCCTCTCAACATCTTTCATAGGTCTCCACTTTTCCGGCTCCTTTTCTCTGACAAATTTTATCGCATCCAATATCAATTTATCTGCACCCTTCTTTTTTAATCCTCCCTGGTCAACATCTATTATTATAGCAAGTGCTACCTTCTGAGGGGTAAGCCCTCTGTCCACACCATATATTAGGCCCCTCGTCAGGGCAGGCATCACAGCAGGGTTCCATTTCTCCTCTATCGCATGATAGACAAATTCCTCATAGATATCCTGCGGGACATCAGAATTGTAAAATTCCCTCAGGGCATGAGCAGCCGCAAAGAGCTGTTCTATGGTTATATCCTTTGTATAGGCAACATCAAAAATCTCGTCAAGATAATCCAAAGGTGCACCTTTCCTAAAGGCACCATAGACCAATTTAATTATCTCAAAAGTCTTATCTTCAGAAATCCCGTCAAAATCTGTCCTCTTTATAACCCCCTCCATAATCTTTAAAAGGTCGGGGTCAAGTCCTTTTCCCCCTGAAATATCCTGAGCTTGCTTCAGAACAGGGTCAGAAGAAAAACCACCCATTAATAAATCAAAGAGTCTCTCCTTTTTCAGGTTTATGCACTCCTTATCAAGGATACTTCTTACCTTTTCTCCATTTTCATCTGTACCTGGAAAAGAAAAGGCAGGATAAAATGTGACTATAGTAAAAGATAAAATGAGAAGGCATGTCCTTACCATTGAAAAACATAAAAATCCATCTCTCTCCTTATATCCCATACCTTTATACCCCCTATTTCTATACACTTTTATAGATCATCCGAGATTATGCATTAGCCACGAATGGACACGAAT
>JACQQJ010000057.1 GCA_016207035.1 Nitrospinota bacterium
ATCTTCCAATCTTCTTATCTTCTCAACTTCTTGTTTTGATTTTATCCGTGTTCATCCGTGGCTAATTAGTTTTTTTCTTTTGGTTGTGGCTTTGCCACGCTGTGATAATCCCCGATATTTATGAAAAGACTCCTTTAAGAAACCTTCAAGCCCTTTCTTCCGTTTACCCCGTTAGAAATGCCTTTCTAACGGATTTTACTCTTTCCAGCCCAGATCACCAATCAATTTAACAAATACACACCCACAGATGTTTGTAGTTTTTATACCATCCTTACCCTTTTCCACCCTGACCAATGTCTGTGAAAACTCATCACCTATTGGTATCACTATCCTGCCACCAACTACAAGTTGGTCAACAAGCAATTGAGGTATATGAGGGGCACCTGCAGTAACAATGATTCCATCATAAGGCATATGCTCTTTCCAGCCGTATGTGCCATCAAAAATCTTTATGGCAACATTCATATAACCTAAGGAATCGATATTCTTTCTTGCCTTGAGGGCAAGGGATTTAATCCTCTCAACCGTGTATACCTTTTCACATAATTCTGCAAGGATTGCAGCCTGATAACCAGAACCTGTGCCAATCTCAAGTATCTTTTCACTTCCTTTCAGCATCAAGTTCTCTGTCATGAGGGCTACCATGTATGGCTGTGATATGGTCTGTTTTTCACCTATAGGAAGTGGATAATCTCCATACGCCCTGCTTCTCAATGCCTCCTCTACAAAGAGGTGCCTTGGAACCTTACCCATTGCATCAAGAACCCTTTTATCCCTAATCCCCCTGCCTATAAGCTGATCTTCAACCATCATCCTCCGTTCACTTTCATAGTCCATTCAATTCAATCTCTTCAGTATCTCCCTTGCAGCCACAACACCCGATACAGATGCCTGAATCAAGCCCCTGCTGACACCTGCACCATCACCTACAGCAAAAAGATTTGAAATCTCGGTCTCGAGAGATTTGGTAAGTTTTAGCTGAAGGGAATAGAACTTAACCTCTATCCCATAGAGAAGGGTATGTTCAGTGTATATACCAGGGGCAAATTTATCGAGGGATTCCAGCATCTCTAAGATATTAACAAGAAACCGATAGGGGAGGACGAAGCTGAGGTCCCCTGGTGTCGCAGTTTGGAGGGTAGGGGTTACAATCCCTCTCTTTATCCTGTCAGGAGTTGACCTCCTTCCCTTTAAAAGGTCTCCGAGCCGCTGAACTATAATCCCATCACTCAATAAATTTGCTAATCTCGCAATATACTTACCATACGATATTGGTTCAGTAAAGGGTTTTGTAAATGTCGTGCTTACCAGCAGGGCAAAATTTGTATTGTCACTTTTTTTTTCAGTATAGCTGTGGCCATTTACTGTAACCATACCCTCACTCACCTCCTGAATAACTTCACCATAAGGATTTACACAAAATGTCCTTACCTGATCATCAAATTGCCTTGAATAGAAAATGAGCTTTGGTTCATACATTATATCCGTTACAAAATTCAGAACAGAGGCTGGTAATTCTATCCTTACACCAATATCCACAGGGTTTATCAATGTAGTCAATCCAATCCTGCGGTATTCCTTATCAAGCCACCCTGCCCCACCCCTCCCGGGCGACAAGACAACAAAATCGGATAGGAACTCTTCTCCATTATCCGTTACAATTCCTCTCACCTTTGATCCGTTCTGGAGGATAGTCTCTACCCCCCTGTTAAATTTTATCTCTATCTTTCCCTCAAGGGTCTTTTTAAAATTCTGGAGGACATCAGGACACCTATCTGTTCCAAGGTGCCGTATCTTCGAAGGGATAAGTTTAAGATTATCACGGGCAGCCTTTTCTTTGAGTCTCTCAATCTCTGCAATATTGGATCCGTAAGTCTGTTCCGGAGCACCGTGTTGAACATAACACCTATCAACATATCCGATGAGCCCTGTCAGATCCCCTTCATCTAAATATCTATGAAGGAATCCTCCAACTTCACTGGAGAGGGTTAACTTTCCATCGCTGAAAGCACCTGCCCCACCCCAGCCAGATAAGGTTGGAGACAATTCATTCAATCCCGCATCCCCGCTTTTCATAAATTGAGGCTGATGGGATGATGCATAATTTTTAAACAGTTCCAATCTCTCCTTAAGATCCCTACCCTTTTCTAATAAAAGGACGCGAATGCCCCTCTTCTTTATCAATTCCAGTGCTGTAAAAATTCCCGATGGCCCTGCACCTACAATGATAACATCATATTTCATAAACCCTATTCTGCTATTCTCATATCAATTAACTTCAACTGAATTTTCTTATTATCCCTCCAGCTATTTATTATAGGGGTATAGACAATATCATAGGCAATGTTACAATCAATCTTTTCCATTAAATGGGATAAATTAAAACCTATTACTTCCATAACCTCTGCCCCATCTTCTACCTCCATTCGAATATGCCCATTATTTTTTCCTACCAGCACCGGTTCTCTTGCAACCTCAATATCCTTAGAACAAAAGATAGGAGGCGGATTTGATGGGCCAAATGGTCCTATCCTGCTTATCTCTTCTATAATATGGTAATCAAGGTCAGACAGCTCAACGCTCATATCTATATCAATTTGGGGTATACAGTCTTCATCTTTTAATACCTCTGATGTTACCTTCTGAAAATATGCCCTGAATTCATCTATAATATCTTTTTTAATAGTTAACCCTGCTGCGTACTTATGTCCACCATAATCAACCAGAAGCTCACTGCATCTCTTTAAACTCTCGTAGAGATGAAAAGAGGGAATACCCCTCGCTGACCCCTTGCCATATTCTCCCTGAACAGCTATCAGGATAGTTGGCTTGTAATACTCTTCTGCAACCCTTGATGCGACAACACCTATTACCCCCTGATGCCAGTCTGGAGAGGAAAGGACAATCGCCTTGTCCTTTTCAACAGAGCATTGACTTTTGATCATACTTTTTACATCTCTGAGTATCCCCTCCTGTATGATCTGTCTTTTCCTGTTTTCTGAATCTAAACATCTCGCTATATCTAAAGCCTCTCCCTCATTATCAGTGGTCAGAAGCCGGACAGCTGCATCAGCATCACCCAATCTCCCTGCCGCATTAATTCTCGGTCCAAGAAGAAAACCAACATCTGTCACGGTAACATCTCTTTCTTTTATACCGGAGACAGCTTTCAATGCCTTCAACCCTGCCTTCTCTGTTCTGCTAATCTCCCGTAAGCCATATTTTGCAATGACATGATTTTCTCCTAACAACGGGGCTATATCAGCTATAGTTCCGAGTGATACCAGGTCAAGATGTTTTTTAAGGTTAGGAAGGCTCTCCTTGAATAACCCCATTTCTTTAAATGCACTCCGTAAAGACTTTATAAGCTTGAACACTATCCCAACACCTGCCAGTGATTTAAAAGGGTATTTGCAATCCTCCTGACAGGGGTGAAGGATGGCATATGCCTCAGGAATACTGTTCGAGAGCTGATGGTGGTCTGTAATAATCAAATCTATCCCCATCTCTTTTGCTACCCTTACCTCCTCCACTGCTGTTATTCCGCAGTCTACTGTTATGATAAGTCTGCCCCCTTCTTCATGTATCTTTTTTATGGCATTTAAATTAAGCCCATAACCCTCCCCTACCCTTTTTGGTATATAATATGAAATGTCAATCTCTAAAGGACCTGAATTTAATTCATGATTGGAGATATCTCTGAAAAAGAGCATGAGTAAAGAAGTTGAGGTAATTCCATCAACATCATAATCACCGTAAATGAATATCTTCTCCCTGTTCTTAATCGCATGAATGATCCTCTGAACAGCCCTGTCCATATCCTTCATCTGTAATGGGTTGTGGAAACTATGGAGAGAGGAATTTATAAAATTACTGGCATTCGTCAGGGTATCGATCCCTCTATTTATAAGAAGCTGGGCAGTAATAGGGTGTATGCAGAGACCTTTAGAAAAGTGCTCCTGAAGTTCATTATTTGGTTCAATAAAATTCCATCGTGTCCTTAACTTATAACCATACATTTTAATTATCTTTTAACTCCCGCTATTGTAGATATTATTTGATTCTGTATATGCCATATCCTGCTAAAATCGCACTGAAAGCCGTTCATGATAATGGAAAAGGCATATATCTCACCTTTTGAACTACAGCTACTGCAGGCTGCATAACCAGAGACTGCACTTACCCCATCCAGCGTCCCCGTCTTGCCTCTCACCATCCCTTTTAATAAAGAACCTTCCATCCTCTCTTTAAGGGAGCCGTCAACCCCCATTACACTCAAAGATGCTATATACTCTGCCTGAAGTTTAAAATCATCGTACATTGACTCTAAAACCCTTATTATATGAGATGGTGTCAGATTATTTAACTTTGAAAGCCCTGACCCGTCAGCAATCCTGTATTCATCCCCTGGTATTCCAATCTCTTTGAGATAATCCTTGACAGCCTCCAGTCCTTTTTCTGCGGTGCCCTGCTCACCTTTTACCTCAGCCCCAAGGGTCTTTAGTATCTGTTCTGCAATGAAGTTATTACTCATCTTATTCAGGTCACGAACAATAATGGATAAGGGAACAGATTCATGGTTGATAAGTTCAACTGTATCAGGTGGCTGAACCCCTAATCTTATACCACCCTTAACATGAATACCCTCTCTCTCAAGAAACTCTTTAAAAACAGTAGCAGTATAAAGAGGTGGATTTGATATAGCGCGATAACAACACATCCTCTTTTTCCCGGCAGATACCTCTCCTTGAATAATAATCTTATCCCCCCCTCCTTCCTCAATCCTGTCAATGGTAATTGCATTCCCGATTCCCCTCCTCTTAGTAACAGCCCTGTTTATAACCTCGACAAAATTTGTAGGAGGATTAGTAATTACTGCCGGTTTATCCTTATGATTTTCACCTGGTTTTACACATACATTGATAGTATTGAAATTGAGCGAGAGTGCACCTATCTTTGCATTATAAGCCCTGGAATTGTTCTCTATCTTCCAGCCGTTACCAATTCTTTCGTTATCAAAGAAGCTATCATCTGCAACAATATCACCTGAAATTAATTCTATTCCAGAACTCCTTATTCCCCTTACAATTATTAATAGTTCTTCAGTAACTAATTTCGGATCACCATATCCCTTAATATATACATTACCTTGAATTATACCCCCTTCCCTTATACCATCGTGGCTCACTATGGTCTTAAACCTGTAATCAGGCCTAAGTCTTGATAATGCAGCGGCACTTGTCACAAGTTTTATATTAGAGGCAGGGATAAAAAATTCATTGCTATTTTTTTCATAAGCAATCTCACCTGTCTTAAGAGATACAATCTTTACTCCAATCTTTGTATCCTTAAGACACCTATCTTTCAGGATATGATCTATCTTTTTACCAATAGTTTGTTGTGAATTTGTTTCAGTGGAATCTTGAGAAGAGAAGACTGGAGATGCAAAAAAAAGAATGCAAGCAATAATAATTTGAAATTTGACTACCCACTTTCGTGGGTGCCCCGAAATTTGAAATTCCATTTCTCATGCCTCCTTAAAACCAATACTATAGTCATCAAACCTAACACACCAGAAATCAGATTTAAGAATATATCACTAAATTCACCTACCCTGTTTGGCAGGAGGTATTGAATAAATTCATCTATAGAAGATATAATCAGAACTATAAGACCGACAAATGTATAATGCAACAATTGCCCTATCTCAAGACTTTTTTCAACAGCAGAGTATGAAAAATAGCTTAAGAACCCGTATTCAATAAAGTGAAATTTTTCAGCAGGGAGTTTCTGCCTTAAAATTAAAAAGGCAGAAATAAATGATAATAGAATAAACCAAAAATAAACAATGCCCCTCTGCTCACCTTTTATGAAAATTAAATAAACAAATATATATATACCCAGCAGAGCAGATAGTATATAACATACCCAGCTTAGAGGAAAGGATGAATTATTATAATAAAACTTTAAAAGAAGTGGCATCAACGGGAGGGTCAAGATAATAATTAAGCTGTAAATTATTAAAAATCTCCATGCCCTCCCCTTTTCTTTATTTTGCATAACCAAAATGCAAAATGATTAATTTTAATACAGAAATTAAATTATTAGCCACAGATTCTCGCAGATTAAAAAATATTTGAGTCTTAGTTTTTTATTCTCATAGATATGAATCTAAAATTTTTCAATTAAGATTATCAAATAGGGCAAATTAAATC